>JAQBTY010000049.1 GCA_027624735.1 Pseudomonadota bacterium
GCTCGCCAAATTTGTGCAGCGGGATCGGCTCGATGGGCCCGCCCGGCACCACGGGGCGCGCGCCAAACCGCTGCACGGAAATCAGACGATCATACATCACGATCGCGCCTGCCGTGGCAAGGTTGAGGGAGAAAAGTGTCGGAATTTTGATCACATGGTCACAACAATCGACCAGTCCCGGCGACAGGCTTCCCCGCTCCATGCCAAGTACATAGGCGGCGCAGCGCGGATGTCGAAAACTTGGCAGATCGATGGCGTCATCGGTGATTTCCACCCCGACCAGGGCGCACCCGTCGGGCAACCGCATCGACTCAAGGGTTTCGAAGCTATAAAATGGCACCTGGCCAGTAACGTCTGAGGTATCCGATTTCCGGATGTCCGGGTCGTAACTGGACGCGACGGTAAAGACGAAAGCCGCGCCAAACGCATGAGCCGACCGATACAGATTGCCCGCGTTCATGGGCTTGCTAAGCCCCTCAACACCTATTCCGAAATATCCACGCATGGTCCACCGTTCCTCCTTAGCCCGACTATCCGAAGCTGGAGCCCGGAAGGCAAGCCTTCGCTGTGGTATTTGACGTGACCGGGGACGATTCCCTCCGCCTTCAGTATGAGACCTATCCCTATCCACCGCGCGACCCGGCGGATGAAGCGACGCGGCTGATTACCGGATCACCCAGTCAGATCGCCGAAATCAATCATTACCTTTTTGCCGGCCGCCGCGACTTCAGCAAACCGTTCCGCGCCTTGATCGCCGGCGGCGGGACGGGCGACGCCGCCATTATGCTGGCGCAGCAACTGGCGGATGAAGGCGACGCGGGAGACATTACCTATCTGGACCTTTCCCGATCCTCGGCCGACATTGCGCGGGCAAGAGCCAGGGCGCGCGGCCTGACAAATATCAACTTTCTACACGGATCCATTCTTGATCTGGACAAGCTTGTGACCGCCCCGTTCGATTATATCGATTGCTGCGGCGTGCTTCACCATATGGCGGATCCGGCGGCCGGGTTGCGCGGGCTCGCGACCGTACTGGCCGATGACGGCGGCATGGGGCTGATGGTGTATGCCCCGTTCGGGCGGACCGGGGTCTATCAGATGCAGTCCCTGTTGCGCCTGATCGGCGCCGACGATCCTCCGGCCGATCGGATTGAGCAGGTAAAAACATTGCTGCGCCAGTTACCGCCGACCAACTGGTTGCGCCGCAACAATCTGGTCGCGGACCACATGAAAGCCGGCGACGCCGGACTGTACGATCTGTTGCTGCACAGCCGCGACCGGGCCTACACCGTGCCCGAGCTTGCAGAGCTGGTAGCGGGCGCCGATTTGCGGATCGTCAGTTTTATCGAGCCGATTTGATACGATCCCGCCGCCTTTATCGGCGATCCGGCGCTGGCGCGAAAAATCGACCGGATGAGCTGGATCGATCGATGCGCGTTCGCGGAATTGCTGACGGGCAACCTGAAAACCCATGTTTTTTATGTCGTTAAATCGAGCAACCCGTCGGAGACAATTGCCGGCGCGACCGACGAAGATTTGCGCCCGGTTCTCATGGGGCTCGATCCCGCGACCGCTCCGGCGGCGCTGGGGGCCAAGGGCCAATTGGCGGCCGACCTCGACGGGCTAAAACTTTCCTTTCCGGTTTCCGGCCGGGCCATCGAGCTTCTCGCCCTCATGGATGGTCACCGGACGATTGGAGCGATCAGGCAAGCCATGGCGTCCCATGCCCACCCCATGAACCAGCAGGAATTCGATCAAACATTTGCCCAGCTTTTTACTCTGCTGAACGGTCTCAACCTTGCCTTTTTGAAAAAATGATCATTCAGCCGCGAGGGCCTGGTCGGCAAGGCGCGCGGCCGGCAGCGTTACCGTAGCAATCGTCCCAACGCCGATTTCGCTTTCAAGCGCGAGCGTTCCGCCATGAAGCTCGACGAGCGATTTGGTCAGAGGGAGACCCAGCCCGGTGCCGTCGTGGGACCGGCTCAGGGAACCGTCAACCTGTTCAAAGGGACGGAAGACTTTATTCATATTTTCTTCAGAAATACCAATCCCTGTATCGATGATCCGAATGATAATACCTTTGCCTGGGCCGGACCTGGCCTCAACCGTTACCGTCCCGCCTTTTTCGGTAAACTTCACGGCATTGGACATCAGATTGATCAGTATCTGTTTCAGCTTTCTTTCGTCGGCAATAACGAAGTGCAGAGTATCCGGCAGGTCGGTAATGACTTTAAGCCCATTATCAGTAGCGCGTGTCGCCACGACCCTGATGCAGCGTTCGATGGCCCGCCTGACATCCACCGATGTTTCCCGCAGTTCCATCTGTCCCGCTTCAATTTTTGACAGGTCCAGAATATCGTTGATCACGTCATGGAGATGAGTGCCGCTCTGGTAAATGTCGCGGATGTAGCTGACATATTGCGCGTTACCCAGCGGACCGAGCATTTCGCGCTGCATAAGATCCGAAAATCCGATAATGGCGTTTAACGGAGTCCGCAACTCATGGCTGATGTTGGCAAGGAATTCCGTCTTCGCCCGGTTGGCGAGCTCCGCCACCTCCTTGCTGCGGATTAGCTCCTCTTCCGCGGCAGTCTGGGCAGTCACATCGCGTATCACCACGACGCCGCCACGTTCGCCCTCCCAGGCGATGGCCGCCGCGGCCACTTCCGCCCAGAACCACGACCCATCGAGACGCACTCGTTTCTGACGCATGAATACCGTGCGGGTCCCTTCTTCCACCAAGGCGCTACGGCGTTCGCGGACGAAATCATGATGGTCGGGATGGGTGACGTCGAGGATGTCGCGTCCTATCAGCTCATCGGCGGAGGACGCGCCGAACATGTGCATAGCCGCTTCGTTGCAGAACGCGATATTCCCGAGTTTGTGGGCGTAAATCGCATCGGGTGATAGATTAATCATCGCCCGATGGCGTTCCTCGCTTTCCTGCAGGCGGCGTTCACTTTCATGACGATTCGTTACATCCAGCAGCATCGTAACGGTAAACCCGTCCACGGTCCGCCGCTCGCTCAAGACAAACCACTGCCCATTTATGCCCTGAAACTCATAATTACCCTGGACTATCTCGTGCTGCCGACGGCGTTCCGCCAGCCATTCGTCGGCGGCCTCCTTGCCCAGACGGTTTTGCACATCCTGGTGGGGCAGGATAAGCATGTCATCGAAGAACAAACCTTCACGGAACAATGTCGGATCTGGATGGTAGTTGGCGACGCGTTCGTTCCACAGCACCAACCTGTCGTCGGGATCCCATAACATGAAACCGATGGGCATGCTGCCAATGGCCTGCAGAAGCCACTGATGGTTCCGCTCGGCAATTTCCTGGACGATCTTTTTTTCGGTAACGTCGATCATGATTCCATCCCAGACAATGGAGCCGTCGGCGCGTCGCTGCGGTCGGCCGGTGGAATGGAGCCAGCGCAGACTGCCGTCCGGACCGGTCAGGGGAAATACAATATCCGATGGAACCATATGATCGGCGGAATGCCGAAAGTGGGCCCGGTACTGGTCCCGAAAATCTGCCCGTATGGACTTAATAAAGATCGAGGCGTCGTTGATAATTTCTTCCGGCGTCAGACCCGTGACTTCATGAACACCGGCGCTGACATGAGAGAACAAAATTTTCCCGTCGGGCGATTGAACCCGCTCATAGACCGCGCCGGGCAACACCTCAAGCATTTTCCGGTAGCGTCGTTCGCTGTCTTTCAGGGTCTGTTCGCGAGCCTTTAATTCCGTAATATCCGAGTACACCGACACCACGCCGCCATCCCGCGTCCGTTTTTTGCTGCGGCGGACCCAATGGCCGGACCTGTATCGTACCTCCTGTTGCGACGGCAGGTTTCGATGATTTTCCAGAGCCTGTTTCGCGGGATCGGCGCTCTGCGTGACCAGCATGCCGCTCTTAACCGTTTCGGCGACGATGTCGCTGAACGTGACGCCCGGTTGGATGAAGTCGTCTGCAATACCGGAAAACCGTTCAGCATATTGCCGGTTGTAGATTTGCAGCCGGTCGTCCGCATCGAATAAGGCAAAGCCCTCGGGCATGGCTTCGATCGCATCCAGCAGGCGGGTATGGGTTTCCCGGCGCCGCTTCTCGGCCGCTTCATATTTTTCCCGGGCCCGAATGCGGCCGCTGATATCACGGACGACAACCAGGGCCGCCGGTTTGTCATCCCAGATTATCGCGGTAGCCGTCACGCTGGCATAGAAATCGGTTCCGTCCAGGCGCAGCCGGCGCTGTTCGGGGGATGATGACGACGGCACGGCGCCGCCGAGGATTCCTTCGATTTCATTGTTAATCGATTGCCGGGATTCAGGATGGATAAGGCTGGTGGCCAGGGTCCCGATGATCCGATCCGCGGATGTCGCGCCAAACAAGCGCACACCAGCCGGATTCATATACACTATTTTCCGGTCGACCCCGTGCACCAGCATGGCATCCGGGGCAATCTCCACCAGACCCTTGAACCAGGCATCTTCACCGCGCTGGGCATGCAGCTCGGACTTCGCTTGTTCGAGTTCTGACTCGAGTGCCGCGATTCTCGCCTGCAAGGCTTCCTTTCCAGCAACGCTATCGCCACCGGCCATGATCAAACCCTTTAACCGTATCCTGCGGGTGGATATATCCAGTACCAGTCTGAGCCAGTCCCCCCTAAAATCGCGTTAACAGCTTGATTTACCGAGCTTTAACTTTTCTTTAACGACTGGCTCAATTGACGCCGACCGCGCCGCCCAGGGTAGAACCAATTTCCATATTGAGGACTAGATCGGCCAGGGTATCGAGTCCGGTGGGCTCGCGATTGAGAATGATCAGCGTGGCGCCGTTTTGCGCGGCAACCTGGGGGAAACCGGCGGCAGGATAGACCTGAAGCGATGACCCGATCGCTATGAACAAGTCACAGGCAAGGGTTTCTTCCTGCGCCCGTCGCATCGGGAAATCCGGCATCGGCTGGCCGAAGGAAATGGTGGCGCCCTTCACGTGACCGCCGCAATCACTGCAAACGGGTGTAGTACCGTCAGTCAGAAACGCCTGCTTGATGGGTTCCAGCTCATGACGCAGGCCACACTCCAGACAGGTTGCATAGGTGCTGTTGCCATGCAGTTCGATGACCTTTTCTTCCGGTATACCGGACACCAGGTGCAACCCGTCGGTGTTCTGGGTGATGACGGCGGAGACCTTGCCGGTTCGGACGAGTCGTTCCACCGCGTGATGCCCCCGGTTGGGTTCGGCGCCATCGAAGCCGTAAGAATCGTCGAATTTACGGCGCCATGATTCGACGCGCGCTTCGTGGGAAGCGAGAAAATCCTGATACTGGATCGGCGAATAGCGTGTCCAGACACCGCCCGGCGACCGGAAATCGGGAATGCCCGATTCCGTGCTGATGCCCGCGCCGGTAAAGACGACCGCGCGCGTACAATCATCGATGAGCCTTCGAAGTTCGTCGATGCGTGCCTGCTCGTCGAGCAATAGCCCCTCCCTGGAACTATAGTTTTCCTAAACACATTGTAGGAATCCGCCGGCAACACGGCAACTACCCGTTCAATTCCACCCGATCACGAAAATGATCCAGCGCTTCCGGGTTGGCCAGGGCTTCGACATTCCTGACCGGGCGGCCATGGATGATATCGCCCACCGCAAGCTCGGTGATCTTGCCGGACTTGGTGCGGGGGATATCCGCCACCTGAAGCACCATGGCCGGGACATGGCGCGGCGAGGCGCCGGTGCGAATTTTGCTTTTGATGCCGGCGATCAGCCCTTCATCCAGCGTCACGCCCGCCCGCAACCGGACAAACAACACGATCCGCACATCGCCGTCCCAGTCCTGGCCGACGGCGAGCGCCTCTTCCACGGCATCGATCTGTTCGACCTGCCGGTAGATCTCCGCCGTGCCGATGCGCACCCCGCCGGGGTTCAGCGTCGCATCCGACCGGCCATGGATGATGATCCCGCCATGTTCGGTGATCTCCGCCCAATCGCCATGGCACCAGATCCCGGGGAACCGTTCGAAATACGCGGCGCGGTATTTTGCGCCATCGTCATCCGCCCAGAAACCGACGGGCATGGACGGAAACGGCCGCCGGCAGACCAGCTCGCCCTTTTCGCCGGTAATCGGGTTGCCGTCCGGATCGAACACCGCCACATCCATCGCCAGGCAGGGCGCCTGGATTTCGCCCCGCCATACCGGCCCGTTGGGGTTGCCGGCGACAAAGCACGCGACGATGTCGGTGCCGCCCGAAATGGAGGACAGGCACAGATCGGATTTTACGTTGGCGTAAACATAGTCGAAGCTTTCCGCCACCAGCGGCGATCCTGTCGACAACATGGCCCGCAGCGCGGCGAATTGATGATGGTCGCGGGGCCGCAGCTCGGCTTTCTTGACCGCGTCGATGAATTTCGCCGAGGTCCCGAAATGGGTCATGGCTTCGTCATCGGCGAACTTGAAAAGGGTGTCGCCGTCTGGATGAAAGGGCGAACCGTCATAGAGCAATATTGTCGCCCCGGCGGCGAGGCCGGAGACCAGCCAGTTCCACATCATCCAGCCCAGGGTCGAAAAATAGAAAACCCGGTCGCCCGGTTTCACGTCGCTTTGCAGCACATGCTCCTTGAGATGCTGCAATAGCGTCCCGCCGGCGCCGTGGACGATACATTTGGGCGCGCCGGTGGTGCCCGACGAAAACAGGATATAAAGCGGCGTGTTGAAGGGAAAGGGCTGAAAGGCGATCTCACCCGCCGGATGGGGTGCTATAAAATCTTGCAGCTTTTGTCCGGGACCGACGCCGCCGGGAAAAGTTTCCGCCTCATCATAGGGCAGCAGAATAATTCGCGCCACTGTCGGTAATCTGTCGGCGACAGCGGTGACGTTGGGCAGGCAGTCGATCGATTTGCCGTTATAGAAATAGCGATCGGTCGCAAACAGGATTTTGGGTTCGATCTGGCCAAACCGGTCGATAACGCCCTGGATTCCAAAATCCGGCGAACAGGACGACCAGATCGCCCCCAGCGACGCCGTCGCCAGCATGGCGGCGACTGCTTCGGGTATATTGGGCAGATAACCGGCGACCCGGTCGCCAGGCCTCACACCGGCGGCGGCCAGGGCCTGCGACAGGCGTGACACCAGAGCATAGAGCGCCGCATGGCTCAGCGTGCGCCTGACGCCGGTCTCACCCCGGAACACCAGCGCCGGCGTTTCATCGCGGCAGCGCAGCAGATTTTCCGCGAAATTCAGCCTGGCGTCGGGAAACCAGACCGCGCCCGGCATTTTGTCCGGATCGCGCAACACCTCGGCACCCTGGGTTTCCGCGATCACGCCGGTAAAATCCCACAGGCTCCGCCAGAATTTCTCCGGCTCGGCGACGGACCATGAATGGAGCGACGCATAATCTTCATGGCGCCCGCCCCAGCTTCTCTCAACCGCTGCCATGAACGCCGTCAGGTTCGTCGCCTTGACGTTGTTGGGCGATGGCTGCCAAAGTGGTTGGCTAGACACGACATCTCCTCCGTTTCTCTGCTCTATGGAGCCCGGTAACACGGGCCCCCGTCAAGCGCTACAGTACGTTCCTGCCCTAAATTTAATGCAATAGGTTGAGGCCATGTCTTCAACAATCAATTTGGCGGAACGGCTGCGCACGCTGTCGCCGGCAACCCGCGCCGCGGGCTGGACGCTGCTGGCCTCGGTCTGCGTGGTCAGCTTTACCGCGATCGGCAAACATCTGACAGCCGAGTTGCCGATCACCGTGATCACGTTCTTCCGCAGCCTGCTGGGAATCTTCCTGCTGGCGCCGTGGTTTTATCGCGTCGGCTTCGCCGGCCTCGCGACGCGCCAGTTACCGTTGCTCATCGCGCGCGGACTCAACACGTTGCTGGGGCTCTACTGTGTTTTTGCCGCCGTCGCCCTGCTGCCGCTGGCCGATGTGGTGGCGATTATGTACAGCAAGCCCATCTTCGCCTCGATCGCCGCCGTGCTGATCCTGCGCGAGATCATGTACGGCGCGCGCTGGCGCGGCATCCTGTTGGGATTCGTCGGTATGCTGCTGATTATCAGGCCGGGCTTCGCCGAATGGAATGTGGGTGTGCTGTACGCTCTGGGCGCCATGGCGGCGGGCGCTTTTACCATCATATCGGTGAAGTTCTTGACCCGGACCGAACCACCCGACCGCATCGTCGCCTACACCGTCCTGGTGATGATCGTCGCCTCGCTGGTTCCCGCGTTGTTCCACTGGGTCTCGCCAACCCTGGAGCAGTTGCTCTGGCTTGCCGCCCTGGGCGGTCTGGCAACCGGTTTCCAGCGCTGCATGGCGCGCGCGCTGGCCGCCGCCGACGCCACGGTTGTGCTGCCGTTCGAATTCATGCGGCTGCTGACCGCGGTGGTGCTCGGCTATCTGTTCTTTGGCGAGATCGCGGATATCTGGACCTGGTCCGGCGGCATGGTCATTTTTGCCGCGTCGTTCTATGTGGTCCGCGCGGAATCCGCGCGTACCACAAACAAATAACGCGCAAACAAATAACTCAATGTCCGCCGTAACACCCACCAATCTTCAAAAATTTCGGCAATCGGGCGCCGTGCGCGGGGCGTCGTGGATGATGCTGAGCGCGTTCGGTTGGACCATCATGATTTCCCTCGCGCGGGGCCTTCAGGATGAAATCCACACGTTCGAAATCGTTTTCTTCCGCAGCGCGTTCGCCCTGGTCTTCTTTCTGCCGTGGTTCTGGGGTAAGGGGTTCAGCGGGGTCAGGACCCAACGCATTGGTATGCATATGGCGCGCGGGCTTGCCGGGCTGGCCGCGATCTATCTGTTGTTTGGCGCGCTGTTGTTCATTCCCATGGGCGATGTCGCGGCGATCACCTTTACCCGGCCCCTGCTCGCTTCCGTCGGCGCCGTCATCTTTCTGCACGAGGTTGCGCGCGGCCACCGCTGGATCGCGACCGGAATCGGGATGATCGGCGCCTTTATCATTGTCCGGCCGGGCATCAGCCCCCTGTCGCCGGGCCAGATCATGGCGCTGGCCTGCGTCGTCGCCATGGCGGTCAGCAGCCTGACGGTCAAATCGCTGGCCCGCACTGAACATCCCGATGTTACCGTCATGTACCAGATCATCGTCTTCACCACCCTGTCGCTGATCCCGGCGCTGTTCGTGTGGACCATGCCGACCCTTGAGCAGTTTGCGCGGCTGGTCTCGCTGGGGTTGGCCGGCATGCTGACCCAGCGCGCCATGACGCGGGCCTATACGGTCGCCGATGCCACAATCGTGTTGCCGTTCGAATATACCCGCCTGCCGTTCGCGGCGCTGATGGGGCTGGTCCTGTTCGGCGAATTTCCCGATCAATTTGTGTGGCTTGGCGGCACGGTTATTTTTGTCGCGACCATCTACATGGCGCATCGCGAAACCCGCGATCTGCGCGCCGGCAAGGAGGTGAGTCCATGACGGCAAAGCTGAATATTCCCTTGCCCGACCCGATCCGGGGCATATTGTGGATGATGGGATCGATGGCGTCGTGGGCCTGCATGGCGGCGGTGGCGCGGTATTTTACCGGCGAATTCCACACCTTTGAAATCGTGTTTTTCCGCAGCGTTTTCGGCGGCATCTTTCTGCTGCCCTGGTTGTTCAAGGTGGGGCTCGGCGGCCTGAAGACCCAGCGTGTCGGCATGCATCTGCTGCGCGGCGCGATCGGGCTCGCGATTATCTATCTATTGTTCGGCGCCGTCGCCCGGGCGCCCTTGGGTGAAGTGGCGGCGATCATGTCGACCCGTCCCATGGTGGCCTCGCTCGCGGCCATTGTCATCCTGCATGAGGCGGCCCATGGACGGCGCTGGGCGGCAACCATCGTCGGTTTCATCGGCGCGTTGCTGATCATCCGGCCCGGCATGTCCGAAATGTCGACCGGGGCCATGCTGGCCTTGCTGTCGGTGATTTTCCTGTCCGCCCTGACCATCGTCATGAAGTCGCTGGCCCGCACCGAAGCGCCCGACACCATCGTCGCCTGGCAGATGATGGTCTTCACCCCGAGCGCCCTGATCCCGGCCATATTCGTGTGGCAGACACCGGATATCTGGCAGTTCGCGCTGCTGGCATCGACCGGGCTGTTCGGCACCATGTCGCAGCGCTGCCTGACCCGGGCCTACGCCGCGGCGGACGCCACCGTCATCATGCCGTTCGATTTCACCCGGCTAATTTTCTCGGCGCTCCTCGGCCTCATCCTGTTCCAGGAATTTCCCGACATCTGGGTCTGGGCCGGCGGCCTCATCATCCTGACCGGTGTCCTGTGGATGGCCCGGCTGGAGGCTAAGGCTTCTGATTGATAGACGGCCGCAGCCGTTCTGCAATTTTAATTAAGAGCCCCGTACCCGCCGAGGGTGAGGCGGCGCATGAGGCGCGGTTGGTCGCGCGGGAAATCCCGGCGCATGTGGATCGACGCGTAATTGTCCCACATTACCATATCGCCCTTTTTCCAAACATGTTCGAACACCACCGATGGGTCTTCCGAAATATCGAACAGCTGGTTGAGGATCGCTTCGTTCTCGTCCGGCGCCAGCCCTTCGATCTTGGCCGACATCAGGCGGCTGATATAGAGCGCCTTGCGCCTGGTCACCGGGTGGGTGACGAAGATGGGCTGTTCGTACTGCAGCATGCCGGAAATATCGGAATTGTAGATATCGATCCGTTCACGGCGCTTGTAATCGTGGAGTTGCAGAACCTTGCGGCCCTCGAGCTTTGCCTTGAGATCCGCCGGCACATTTTCATAGGCTTTGTACATGTTGGCGAAGCAGGTGTTGCCGCCCGAGTTCGGCAGGGTGATGGAATAAAGCAGCGTCGCCTTGTGCGGCTTTTCGTAATAGCTGGTGTCGTGGTGAAACCACATTTCGCCATCGCCGAAGGCGCCGATGGGTTCCCCGGTTTTTTCATCGATGATGTTGGTCACGAACATGAACGGCGTATCGTAGCTACCGCCCGGTGTGTTGCCATTGGGTGACCGCCGCCGTTCGCCCAGACCGCCAAACGCGTTGGCGAACGCCATCTGTTCCTCTTCGGTAATATCCTGACCCCGAAAGACGACCACGACGTGTTCATGAAACGCGTCTTCAATCTCTTTCACCGTTGACGCATCAAGCGGTTCGCGGAGATCGATGCCGGAGATTTCGGCGCCGCAGGCGGCGGACAGGGGCGTCACAGTAATCGACATGGCGTAAATCCTCTTGAACAGCGTTTTTATTTACCTAAAAAGACAGCGGGCCGTCGCCGCCGACCGTGCAGCGGCGCAGCAGCCGGCGTTCTTCGCGGGGAAAATCGGTGCGCATATGGATAGAGGCGTGATTGTCCCACATGATCAGATCGCCGAGGCGCCATTCGTGCTCATAAAAGATCGACGGATCCTCCGCGATCTCGAAAAGATCGTCCAGGATCGCGTCGCTTTCCGCCCGCTCCAGCCCCTCGATCTGGGCCGTCATCAGGCGATTGACGTATAGCGCGCGCCGGCCGGTCTTTGAATGGGTCAGGAAGATCGGCTGCCAGCAATGGCGCAGATCCTCCACCACGATGTTGTCGAGATCGAGCCGTTCGCGGCGTTTGTGATCGTGAATTTGCAGCACCTTGCGGCCATCGAGCTTCTGTTTCAGCGCGGCCGGCACATTGTCATAGGCCGCGTACATGCTGTTCATCCGGGTGTTGCCGCCGGTCCTTGGCAGTTCAACCGAATACAGGAAGGTGGCGCGGTTGGGGATTTCGTAATAGCAGCTGTCGGCGTGGAACCACATTTCGCCATCGCCGTAGGATCCGGCCTTGGTGCCGGCTTCTTCCGGAATATTGGTGACCAGCATGACGTGGCCGCGCGTGGCCTCCCCGCCGGCGCGAACATCCTTTGGCGCGGTGCGGCGCACGCCCAGGGGACCAAAATGTTCGGCGAAGTCGGTTTGTTGTTCGCGGCTCAGGTTCTGATCCCGAAAGACCAGCGCAACATGCCGATTGAACGCGTCATTCAGCAACCCTACCGTCTCGCCATTCAGTGGCCGGCTGATATCAATGCCGGAGATTTCCGCGCCGACATGCTTGGTAAGCGGGGTGATCGTAAGGCTGTCGGATCTGATTGCGGTGTCCATCTGCTGACCCTGATTCTCGGCTGCTAAGGGGGTAAATCTGGTTATTTTATATCACGACGTCAAAAAATTTCCAAATCATTGAATGCCGGACCAAGCCTTGCTGGACCAGCCTGAATAGGGCAATAGGGAAGAGAAATATTCACCCTTCACAGATCCCGGCACGTCGCGAACGCACCGGGTGGAGCACCCGCCAGCCGTGACAGCGTCGAGTTCCTTCAGCCGATTTTCGGTGCGCTGGCTGCGCCTGGGCGGCAATATGCGCGGCATCCTCTGGCTGTCGGCGGGGGCTATTTTGTTTTCGCTGACCGATGTGGTCGTCAAAACCCTCGGCCGGACCTTTCACCCGTTCGAACTCGGCCTGTTCCGCTATGCCATCGGTTTCGCCATGCTGACGCCGGTGTTCCTGCATATGGGCTGGGCTGAGATCAAGACAAATCGCCTTGACCTGCACCTGACGCGCCTGGTGATCGCCTGTGTCTCCCAGTTCGGTCTTTTTGTCGCGGTGATCCATCTCAAGCTCGCCGACGCGACCGCGATCATGTTTTCGAAGCCACTTTTCACCACCATCGTCGCCGTCCTCCTGTTGTCCGAGATCGTCCGGGCGCGCCGCTGGGCGGCGACAGGTATCGGCTTTGCCGGCGTTATCCTGATGGTCCGGCCGGGGACGGAAACCATGGACCCCATCGCCCTGATCGCGGTGGGCGCGGCGCTCACCCTGGCGATCGCGAATGTGATGATCCGGATTATGTCGAAGACCGAACCGCCGAACCGGATCCTGTTCTATTACCATATGGGCGGTATTCTTATCTTCATCGGCCCGGCGCTTTGGGTATGGCAGACACCGGTCGGCTTCGAGTGGCTGTTGCTGTTCCTGATCGGTTTTCTCACCACGCTCGGCATGATCTGCTATGTCCGGGCGTTTTCAGCCGGCGAAGCGAATGCGGTGGGGCCCATCGAATATGCCCGCCTGATCTATGCCGGTCTGTTCGGTTATTTTCTGTTCAGCGAAACACCGGACATTTGGACCGTACTAGGCGGTATCATCATCGTCGCCTGCTCACTTTACATCGCGAAGGACGAGTCGCGACGGCCGCAAACAGCCGCCGTCACATAAACGCCTGCTGCTTCGAGGATTCTCCAGAAATGCCCGACACCCCCTCTCAGAACCGGATGGTCAGGGCCTGGCTGCGCCTGCCGGGCAATGTGCGCGGGGTGATCTGGATTGTCATGGGGAGCCTGGCCTTCGCCATCAACGATGCGGTCATCAAGTATCTGGGGGTCAAATTCGACCCCTATCAGCTCGCCTTCGCCCGCTATGCGGTCGGGCTGGTCCTGCTGGGTCCGGTCTTTTTCAGCATGGGAATTGCCGGCCTGCAAACCCGGCGTTTAGGGCTGCACATGACGCGCCTGGTGATCGCCTGCACCGCGCAGGTGGGAGTCTTTTACGCCGTCATCCACCTTTATCTCGCCGATGCCACGGCCATCGCCTTTTCGCGCCCGTTATTCACGACCATCATCGCGGTGTTCCTGTTGTCGGAACTGGTATCGGCGCGGCGCTGGATCGCGACCGTTGTAGGATTTGCCGGCGTCATGATCATGGTCCGGCCGGGCCATGCGGGAATCGATCCGGTGGCGCTGATCGCCATTGTGTCGTCGCTTGCCTTTGCCGTCGCCAATGTCCTGATCCGCCTGATGTCCCGTACCGAACCGCCAAACCGGATCCTGTTCTATTACCATGCCGGCGGCACGGTCATTTTTCTCGGTCCGGCGATCTGGGTCTGGCAAACGCCGGTCGGGGTGGAATGGTTCATGCTCGCGCTGCTCGGGACCCTGACCACCATCGGAATGATCGGGTTCATCCGCGCCTTCTCGGTCGGCGAGGCCAACGCGGTCGGGCCGATAGAATATGTCCGGCTTATCTTCGCCGCTTTTATCGGCTATACATTTTTCGCGGAAATTCCGTCGCTTTGGACCTTGGCCGGCGCCATCGTCATTATCGGCAGCGCTCTTTACATCGCGCACGATGAATCCCGGCGGCGGCCAGGCCCACCCGCCTGATTGTGTTTCAAGATCAATCGTTCCATGCTCGAGCCATGACCGATCCTTACAGCACACCTCCCGATCTTGCCGATTTGGAAGCGATGGCGCATGAAGCGCTGCGTTCAATTCCCGATGTTCTACGATCCAGGGTCGCCGATGTGGTCATCCGGATCGACGATTTTCCCGATACGGAGATCCAGCGCGAGATGGGATTGCAGGACCCGTTCGAACTGCTTGGCCTTTATCGCGGCGTGCCGCTGGATGAGAAAAGCATCTCAGACGCGCCGCAGGATATCGACACGATCTATCTGTTCCGGCGGCCGTTGCTCGATTACTGGTGCGAGACCGGTGAAGATTTAACCCATCTCGTGCGCCATGTGCTGATCCATGAAATCGGCCACCATTTCGGATTTTACGACGACGACATGGAGCGGCTCGAGCAGGAGTGCTGAATTCACGATCAGAGCGGCAGTGCTTTCAAGACCGCTTCGCGCCGGGCGATGTAATAGGTGCTGGCGAAAATCACCGTCGCCCCTAATCCCGTCCAGATATCCGGATTTTCAGCGAACCAGACAAAACCAATACAGACCGTGAAAGGCAGTTTCAGGAAATTGAACGGCATCACGACCGAGGCCTCACCCACCGCCAGCGCGCGGATCACCCCCTGTCGCGCCAGCGAGCTGAACACCCCCATGACCGCGACCCAGGCGAGGTGCTCAATCCGCACCTCGTTCCAATAGATGATCGCCGGCACGACACCCAGCAGCGACAGCAACAAAAAATCATAGAAGACGATGGTATTGGATGAATCGGTCCGCGCCAGCGTCTTGGTCGATACATTGACCACCGCATAGGCCGAACTCGTGCACAGCACGCCGAGCGCTGCCCAGGACAGTTCGTGGAATCCCGGGCGGATGATGATCATGGCGCCGGCGAAACCAACCAGCAGGGCCATCCCCCGTCTGGGCCCAACATGTTCGCGCAGAAACAATGCCACAAACAGCACGGTGAAAAGCGGCGTCGTGAACATCAGACCGGTCACGTCCTGCAGCGGCATGGTGGACAGGCCAAAAATCAGGAAAACCATGCCGCCATAGTTGAGCGACGAGCGCCACGCGTACGTCACGGGCTGCGGCGTCCTGATTTGCCGGATGCCGCCACTGATAAGCCACGGCATCATCAGAAATACGCCGATGATGGAGCGCAAGAAGACCAGTTGAAAGACACCGAATTCGGTCGAAAGAAGCCGGATTACGCCATAAGTCGCGGCATAGAAAACCGTCGCGAACAACATCCAGGCGATGCCGCGCGTTGTCCCCGGCAAGGCGGAAAAAACCGTGACGGCGCGGCGAATCCGGCTCATGCGTCCTTTCCCCTGGCCGGACCTTCGGCCAGCAGCGCGTGGGTGCGGCGGCGTAATTCGGGGATGATGTCGGCTTCGAACCAGGGGTTCTGCCTGAGCCAGTGAGTGGTCCGCCAGCTCGGGTGCGGGGTCGGCAGGAAGTCGGGCAAATAGTCCCTGTAGGCGTGAACCGTCTCTGTCATGGTCTTCTTCATACGGTCCTTCAGATACCAGCGTTGGGCATGGTGCCCGACCAGCAGGGTAAGCTCGACATGGCGCAGCGCCTGGCGGATGGGCGGATGCCAGAGCGGCGCGCATTCCGGCCGGGGAGGATTGTCACCGCCTTTTGGATTGGCGCCCGGATAGCAAAAACCCATCGGCACGATGGCGATGCGGGTTTCGTCATAAAAGGTATCGTCGCCGAGGTCCAGCCAGTCGCGCAGACGCCGGCCGCTGGCGTCGTTCCACGGGATACCGGTTTCATGGACCTTTGTCCCGGGCGCCTGTCCGACGATCATGATCCGCGCCGACAATTCGCCTTTCACCACCGGCCGCGGCCCGAGCGGCAGGTGCGCCGCACAGACCGTGCAGTCGCGCACCTCACGCAGCAGCCTGGGAAAGGCACGGTTCATCGGGCAGGGATCAGCCGAATGATGCGGAGTCGATTTTTCATGGCGCCTCAGTATGATGCGGCGAAGGGAGATCTGTCGAGCATGAGCGCGGACGATCAGGCCCGGGCGTTTTACGTTCAGACGGCGCCGGCCCGCTTCGGTGACTGATCGGTCACAACATAATCCAGCGGCAACGCGGTGGTGTATTTGATTTCCTCCATGGCGAAGCTCGAGCTTACGTCCTGCAGGTCGACCTGTTCTATCAGCCGTTTGTAGAATTCGTCATAGGTCCTGATATCGGGCACCACGACCCGCAAAAGATAATCCACGTCACCGCTCATCCGATAAAATTCCACGACTTCGGGAGCCGATGAAACGGCCGTGGAAAACTTTTCGAACCACGTGGCATTGTGGTTGCTGGTACGGATCGAAACGAAGGCCGTAACGCCGACATTCAGCGCCGCGGGATCGAGCAGCGCGACGCGAGACCGGATCACGCCGGCAGCTTCGAGCCGCTGAATCCGGTTCCAGCAGGGCGAGGTGGACAGGCCAACCCGCTTGGCTATTTCGCTGACCGCCTGGGTCGCGTCGTTTTGAAGGCAATCGAGAATCTGAATATCGGTGTCATCCATGGCCAGCTCCTTACGCATAAACAAAAAATATTTCCTCTTATCCAAATAAAAAGAGGCGATGTTTCTTTATATAGCCAATTATTTCGAATTCTACAAAAAATATTTCTTAAAAAGACCATCGCGGGGCATTGTCAGGTTTGTAGCGGGTCGCTACATCACGGACTCGGATTGAGAAGCGGACCATAAAATGCGTTACTTGCCCCTATTCAGGAATGTTGACGGTCGCGCCTGCCTTGTGGTCGGCGGCGGTCCGGTTGCGCAGCGCAAGATACAGATGCTGCTGCGCGCCAAGGCCGCGGTGACCGTCGTTGCGCCGGAGGCCACCGAAGAGATCCGCGGCTGGAACGAGACCGGCCGCGTTGTCTGGACCGAACGGCGTTTTCACCCCAAGGATATTGCGGGCCGCGTTCTGGTGTTCTCCGCGACGGGGAATGCCACGGTGGACAAGGCGGTGTCATCTGCGGCGCGGGCGGCGGGCGTGCCGGTTGGCGTGGTCGACGCGCCGGACCTTTCCGATTTCATCACCCCCGCCATCGTCGATCGCAGCCCGCTGGTGGTCGCGATCTCCAGTGGCGGGG
>JAQBTY010000050.1 GCA_027624735.1 Pseudomonadota bacterium
GCCGCTTTGGATCGGAACAGGTGGCCGCTTTCCGTCGGAATCAGTGGCCGTTTTCATCGGAATGCGCACCTTATCCCATCGATCTTGCCTAAAGGCACTATGCAGGCGTCGAAGTATCCCCTATTTCTAGCTTCGTTGCTATTCGAACACATGCGCCGCCAGTTGCGCAAAGCCGGTCGAGAGAACGAGCGCATCCTTCCCTTGATAAATGTAGGTTACAATGACAACGCACCCATGCTTACAGTGGGCGCAGCAATCGTCAACGATGCTGCAGCTTCGGCGGTTTCGAAGTGTCTAGACAGTCGAAACATGACCGATTTTTTGGATGAAAAACGCCACCTGAAAATTGGTGTCCCACCGCTCACGCTTAAGGAAAAGGTAGGTTTAGATCGATTGATGCCGCGAATTGATCCGCCGACCTCTGCAGAGATAGAGGGACTTGGATTCAAGCTGAAACCGTCACAGATTGAAGCGTATCATCGCTTCTACAAACACTACCCGACTTTCGGAGAATTGGCGATTTAAGCAAAATTTAGATATCCGCCGCTCGACGGTTGCGGATACATTTTTTAAAATAATTTAAAATAATGTATTTAGCCTAGCTCATCCGACACCTGTGAAAACAAGATTACCAATTCGCGGAACAAGGCCGTGGAAAACGAGGGACGGTTTGCGCGAGTTCGGCGAACAGCGGGGCGTTTGGTTTCAAAATAAAGGGCCAACTCACGCCGATCCTTATAGTATTTCGCTTGCGAATCCGCACAATCGTCGCGAAAACGCCATCTATAATAAAACGTATGCCCCGGTTCAGGCCCAAAGCCCCCCCTCTCAATTTCCCCCCGCTCGCGGGGGGAGAGAAGGGAGTTTACGTATCCATCCCCCTGCGCCACGGCTTCGGGGGACGGGGGAATTATGTGTCCAGGAACGAGCGCAGCAGCCTTGACCGGCTGGGGTGTTTGAGTTTGCGGAGCGCCTTGGCTTCGATCTGGCGGATGCGCTCGCGGGTGACGGAGAATTGCTGGCCGACTTCTTCCAGCGTGTGATCGGTGTTCATGCCGATGCCGAAGCGCATGCGGAGCACGCGTTCTTCGCGCGGTGTGAGCGAGGCGAGCACCCGAGTGGTGGTTTCGCGTAAGTTTCCCTGGATCGCGGCGTCGAGCGGCTGGATGGCGTTCTTGTCTTCGATGAAATCGCCGAGATGGCTGTCTTCCTCGTCGCCGATCGGCGTCTCGAGGCTGATCGGCTCCTTGGCGATCTTCAGCACCTTGCGGACTTTTTCCAGCGGCATGCTTAGCCTGCCGGCCAGTTCCTCGGGCGTCGGTTCGCGGCCGATCTCGTGCAGGATCTGGCGCGAGGTGCGGACCAGCTTGTTGATGGTCTCTATCATATGGACCGGGATGCGGATGGTGCGCGCCTGGTCGGCGACCGAGCGCGTGATGGCCTGGCGGATCCACCAGGTGGCGTAGGTGGAGAATTTGTAGCCGCGGCGGTATTCGAACTTATCGACAGCCTTCATCAGCCCGATATTGCCTTCCTGGATCAGGTCGAGGAACTGCAGGCCGCGGTTGGTGTATTTCTTGGCGATGGAGATGACGAGCCTGAGATTGGCCTCGACCATTTCCTTCTTGGCGCGCCCGGCGTCGCGTTCGCCGCGCTGAACCTGGGTGACGATGCGGCGGAATTCGTCGAGCGGCACACCGATCTTGTCGGCGATCTCGCCGATCTCGCCGCGGGTCGCCTTGATCTCGTCGCGATGCTTGCTAACGAAGTTTTTCCAGCCCTTGTCGGACAGGTGGCTGACGCTCTGCAGCCAGCGCGGATCGAGCTCACGCCCGAAATAATGCTCCATGAAGCTTTCGCGCTTGACCTTGTTTTTGGTCGCCAGGCGCAGGAGCTGGCCTTCGAGACCCACCACACGGCGGTTATATTCGTAATGTTCGTGCACCAGCACCTCGATCGAGGTGTTGTTGAGGTGGATCGGACGCATCAGATCGACCAGTTCGGTATTAAGTTTCTCAAGCCGGCGTTCGGAGGCGCGGGTGAATTCAGCGCCGCCCCGGACCGCGTCGAGCTGCTTCATGCGCAACTTTTTGGCCTTCTGGTAGGTACTGGCGATATTGTCGAAAATCTCCATTACCTGGGGCTTGAGGGTCTCCTCCATGACCGAGAGCGAGACATTGTTATCCGCATCGTCGTCATCGTCGTCGTCATCGCTGGTCTCTTCGCCTTCCTTGGCGACTTTTTCTTCTTCTTCATCGTCGTCTTTTTCAATGTCGGTAGGCTGGTCGAGCGCATCCAGATCGCCATCGATGGAGCCGCCATAGGTGGCGTCCAGATCGATCACATCGCGCAGCAGCACCAGTTCATCCTTGAGCGCGTCGCGCCAGCGCACGATTGCCCATTGAGTGATGGGGCTTTCGCACAGGCCGCTGATCATCTTCTCGCGGCCGGCTTCGATCCGTTTGGCTATCTCGATTTCGCCTTCACGGGACAGCAGCTCGACGGAACCCATCTCGCGCAGATACATGCGCACCGGATCGTCGGTCCGGCCGAGATCCTCTTCACTGGTGGTAGTCGCCCGGCTTGTCGGCGCGGTGGTCTTGGCGGCGTCTTTCTCGTTCGCCTCTTCGGCTTCCTCATCCTCGACAACATTGATGCCGAGCTCGGACAGCCTGGTCATGGTGTCTTCGATCTGCTCGGACGAGACGTCGTCGGGCGGCAGGATGGAATTGAGCTCGTCATAGGTGACGAAGCCGCGCTCCTTGCCCTTCTGCAGAAGTTTTTTAATCGCGCTGCTGGTTGAATCGATCAGCGGAGCGTCCGGGGCATCGGACTGTGGTTCTGTGGGTTCTGCCGGTTTAACTGCTGCTTTGGTCGCCATAGCGTTACACGCGCTCCAATGTCGGTTCCAGCACGGCCTGCGGATAGACACGCAGGCGGGGGCGCCGGAGCATGGTCAATAATTTATTAAGAAAGTATTGTCACTTCCTTACCGGTTTTCACTTTGAGAGCCATTAACGCACCCAAATTCACACGCTGTCCCGGAGGCTTTGCACTTTGGTCAATTGGCACTCCTGTAGCCGCGCGAAATTTTCATCCGTCGGCTGCTCGTTATAGCGTTTTTGCGCTTCTTCCAGGCGCATCCCGTGAATAAGCTCTAATAGCCCCGTTCGCGCCATTTTTACGTCCGATTCCGAGCGTGCGGAACGCGCGGAAACAAACACCGCTGGCGAGAGAACATCCTGCAACACTTGAGCATATCCGGTTTCCATCAAGTGGCGCTCTAGGGCTTCGGAGTCAAGGTCAGGCGTTCGAACATACAGCAATAAGATTTCTTGCCGTAGTTTGTCAAGCGCGGGATGGGAAAAATTAAGCGAGCCAATCGTTTCGTCGAATTCGTCGAGCAACGGGAAATGGTTGAGAATGGTCGCCAGAACAGCCTGTTCGCGACGGTGAACGGCGGCCTCGGGCGGGGCCAACGGCGGTGAGGATCGCCCGTCCCCCCAGCCAGAGTGGCCGGCATTGCCTCGGCCACTGCCCCGCTGGCCGAAGCCTCGCCCGTCTCCCCGGAAGCCGCCCGATCCCGGCGTATGGGGGCGGGCGCGGTATGCATTGGCGGCGCGGGACCGGGCCGCGTCACGCAGGCGCTGGCGGAACGCCGCCAGATATTGGTACTGGACCTTCTTGTCCTCGATGGCGAACGCGCGCTGCTCAAGCCGGTTCTCCAGCCCCGCGATGCGTTCGGGCGTATCGAGGCTGTGGCCCGCGCTCTCCATGTCCCAGATCACCTGGTCGAGCGGCCTGGCCGTCGCCAGCAATTCCTCAAAAACGCCCGCGCCGCTGGTAGCGATCAGCGTGTCGGGATCGTCCCCGGACGGCAGGGTGACAAACCGCAGCGAATTGCCGGGCTTCAACAGGGGAAGCGCGCGTTCAGCGGCACGGCCCATCGCCCGGGCGCCCGCCGTATCGCCGTCGAAACACAGAACCGGCTCTGGCGCCATATTCCACAGCAGCGCGATCTGCGCTTCGGTGACCGCCGTGCCCAGCGGCGCGACCGCCTCTTCGATGCCGGCGCGGACCAGCGCAATGACGTCCATATAGCCTTCCACCACCACCAGCCGGTTGGTTTTGCGCGCCGCCGGCCAGGCGATCGCCATGCCGTACAGCACCTGGCCTTTATGAAACAACGGCGTATCCGGCGAGTTGAGATATTTCGGCTCGGCATCGCCCAGCGCCCGGGCGCCAAAGGCAATCACCCGGCCGCGCCGGTCGGTGATGGGAAAGGTGACGCGGCCCCGGAAACGGTCATAGGAATCGCGGCCGTCATCGGGCTTTATCAGCAACCCGCCTTCCAGCAGCTGGCCCATGTCGATTTCATCACTGACCAGCGCCGTCTTCAACGCACCCCGGCTGTCGGGCGCGAACCCCAGCCGGAACCGCGCGATGGCGTCCTCATCAAGACCCCGATCCCTCAGATAGGCCAGCGCTTCCCGGCCACCGGCGCCGCGCAGGCTGGATTCGAAAAATCCGCACGCCGCTTCCATCACCTGATACAGCGTTGCCTGACGACGCGCCGTCTCCCGCTCCGCCGGCGAGGAGACCGGCACCGGTATCCCGGCCTCGTCCGCGAGCCGTTCAATGGCTTCCGGAAATGACAGGTTTTCGGTTCGCATAACATAGCCGATCACATCGCCATGCGCGCCACAGCCAAAGCAGTGGAAAAAGTTTTTTTCGTCGCTGACGGTGAAGGACGGCGTTTTTTCGTTATGAAACGGGCAAAGACCGGAATGCTCACGGCCCTTTCGGGTGAGCTTTACACGCCGGCCGATAAAGGCAGTGAGGCCAACCCGCGCCCGCAACTCATCGAGAAAATGTGGAGGATAGGCCATGTCCCCGGCCGAAAAATCAGCCGCCACCCAGACGTTGCTTGAGGAGGGAACTTGCCTTGCCGAAATCCATGCGCCCGGCGAAATGTTCGCGCAGATGGCCCATGGTGCGCCCCATGTCCTTCAGACTGGAGGCGCCCAGCGTATCGATTACCGAGACCACCGCCGCTTCCATCGCCTCATCCGTCATTTGCTCGGGCAGGAAGCCGCGAATGATTTCGATTTCTTCCGCTTCCTGTTTGGCAAGTTCCGGCCGGTTGCCTTTCTCGTACATTTCGATGCTGTCATGGCGCTGCTTGATCATGGTCTGCATGACCTTCATGATCTCGTCATCGGAGATACCGTCGGCATTGCCATTGCCGCGCGCGGCGATGTCGCGATCCTTTACCGCCGCCATGATAAGGCGCAACGTGGAGGTCACGCGCTGGTCCTTGGCTTTCATGGCGGTCTTGAGGGCTAGGCTGATGTCGTCGCGAAGCATGTCTATATCTATTCTTGGGTGCGTCGAAGGCAGACGTTACAGGAATCGACCGCCGACCGCAACAACGCAGAATTTCGTAAACCGTTGTTTTACCAGTATCTTTTTCTTTTATTATCAATTGACGCCGGGCGAACATTTCCGCATAAAGCGCGCGAGGGGCGATCTTGAACGCGCGCCGCCGCTGCGGAAATATGTGGGAGGATGCCCCGCATGAGACGGCGCAGCTCATAAACCATTGAACACACAACGGAAAAAGATGGCTTTTTCGCCCGCCAAACCAGCAAACGCAACGGCGGCACTGGTCCTGGCGGATGGTTCCGTGTTCTGGGGTCAAGGCATCGGGGCTGCTGGCAAGGCGGTTGGCGAGGTCTGTTTCAATACGTCGATTACCGGCTATCAGGAAATCCTGACCGATCCCTCCTATGCGGGGCAAATAATTACCTTCACCTTTCCCCATATCGGCAATGTGGGAACCAATGACGAAGATGTCGAAACAGCGACGCCCGTCGCGCGCGGTCTGGTTCTGCGCAGCGCCATTTCAGAGCCGTCCAGCTGGCGCGCCACGCAGGCCCTGGACAGTTGGTTAAAATCCCATGGCATTGTCGGGATTGCGGGTGTGGACACCCGAAAACTGACGCGGCGCATCCGCGATGGCGGCGCGCCATCCGGCGCGATCCGCCACGCGCCGGACGGAGTGTTCGATAATGATGCGCTTCTGACCGAGGCGGTTGCGTGGCCCGGGCTGGAGGGCATGGATCTGGCCGGGGAGGTGACTTGCCGGCAAACATATGGCTGGGATCAGTGTTGCTGGTCGCTGGGCAAGGGATATGGGGTACTGAAAGACCCGCGCCACCACGTGGTGGCGATGGATTTCGGCGCCAAGCACAATATTCTGCGGTGCCTGGCGAATGCCGGATGCCGGGTAACTGTCGTGCCGGCCACCGCCACCGCTGAAGAGATCCTGGGGCACAAGCCCGACGGCATTTTTCTGTCCAACGGACCGGGCGATCCGGCGGCGACCGGAGCCTATGCCGTACCGACGATCCAGGCTCTTATGGCATCCGGACAGCCCATCTTCGGTATCTGCCTGGGTCACCAGCTGCTCGCTTTGGCGCTCGGCGCGAAGACCGAAAAAATGCATTTCGGCCATCGCGGCGCCAATCACCCGGTCAAGGATATGAAGACCGGCAGGGTGGAGATCACCAGCCAGAATCACGGCTTTGTCGTCAACCGCGACAGCCTTCCGAAAGGCATCGCCGAAACCCACATTTCGCTGTTCGACGGGTCGCTCGAAGGCATCGCCGTGGCCGGCCGCAACATCTTCTCCGTCCAGTATCACCCCGAAGCCTCCCCCGGCCCCCAGGACAGCCACTATTTGTTCGACCGTTTCGTCGCCATGATGGAGGCGGTGTGATGGCGGGGTGCACTTATACCACCCCCCCACCCCAGCCCTCCCCCACAAGGGGGGGAGGGGGTAATTACATTGCGGGGGACAGAAAAGCCTACACTTCATTCTGTCCGCACAATTTCAGATCAGCCGGATATACTCGGCGCACATCTCAATTGTCCCCTCCCCCCTCGTGGGGGAGGGTTAGGGTGGGGGGGACTCGCTCGTGGTTTCAAAAACAGCCCGTCGCCTACGCAAGACCCCGACCGATGCTGAGATACGGCTTTGGTCGCGATTACGGTATCAGCAACTCGATGGGCGCCGGTTTCGCCGCCAGCACCCGATGGGGCGTTACGTGGTGGATTTCGTCTGCCTCGCCGAAAAACTCATCATTGAAGTTGATGGCGGACAGCATGCCATTCCTTCTGCCAACGAAGACGCACGAACCCTGTTCCTGGAAAAAGAAGGATTTCGAATTGTCCGTTTCTGGAACAATGACGTACTGGCAAATACCGATGGCGTGCTTGAAGCCATTCGGGAAGCGCTGGGAAACAAATCATAAAGCCTTGCCTGTTTACCACCCCCCAACCCTAGCCCTCCCCCACGAGGGGGGAGGGGATTCTAGGAAAACGCCCTCTTGTCATGGGGTGAGATAACCCATGCCTAAACGGACGGATATTAAATCGATCCTGATTATCGGGGCCGGGCCGATCATCATCGGGCAGGCGTGCGAGTTCGACTATTCGGGCACCCAGGCGTGCAAGGCGTTGCGCGAGAAAGGCTACCGGATCATCCTGGTCAATTCGAACCCCGCGACCATCATGACCGACCCGGGGCTGGCGGACGCAACCTATATCGAGCCGATCACGCCCGAAATTGTAGCCCGCATTA
Organism: Pseudomonadota bacterium; assembly: GCA_027624735.1. Taxonomy (GTDB): domain Bacteria; phylum Pseudomonadota; class Alphaproteobacteria; order MPNO01; family UBA2964; genus JAQBTY01. Next base: position 7,646 of record JAQBTY010000050.1, read on the forward strand.
TCGCGACCGAGAAACCGGATGCCATATTGCCGACCATGGGCGGCCAGACCGGGTTGAATACGGCGCTGGCGCTGGCCAAGGACGGCACGCTCGAGGCGTACGGCGTCGAGCTGATCGGCGCCAGCATGGACTCCATCGACAAGGCGGAAGACCGTGAACGGTTCAAGGTGGCGATGGCCAAAATCGGGCTCGAGTGTCCGCGGGGCTCCGTCGCCACCACCCTTGAAGAGGCCGAGGACGCACTCAAGGAAATCGGGCTTCCGGCCATCATCCGTCCGAGTTTCACCATGGGCGGCACCGGCGGCGGCATCGCCTATAACCGCGATGAGTTTCTGGCCATCGTGGTCAGCGGCTTCGACGCGTCGCCTACCCATTCGGTTCTGATTGAGGAATCGGTTCTGGGGTGGAAAGAATACGAGATGGAGGTCGTTCGCGACTGCGCCGACAATTGCATCATCGTCTGCTCAATCGAAAACATCGACCCCATGGGTGTCCATACCGGCGATTCCATCACGGTCGCGCCGGCCCTGACGCTGACCGACAAGGAATACCAGATCATGCGCAACGCATCGATCGCGGTGCTCCGGGAAATCGGCGTCGACACGGGTGGATCCAATGTGCAGTTCGCCATCAATCCCGAGACCGGGCGCATGGTGGTCATCGAAATGAACCCGCGTGTCTCACGGTCATCGGCGCTGGCGTCAAAGGCCACCGGCTTTCCCATCGCCAAGATCGCCGCGCGGCTTGCCGTCGGCTATACGCTTGATGAACTGACCAACGACATTACCGGCGTCACGCCGGCCTCGTTCGAACCGACCATCGATTATGTGGTGACCAAGATACCCCGGTTCACCTTCGAAAAATTTCCCGGCGCCGACCCACTTTTGACAACGTCGATGAAGTCTGTCGGCGAAGCGATGGCGGTCGGGCGCACCTTTGCGGAATCATTGCAAAAAGCGCTGCGCTCCCTGGAAACCGGGCTCACCGGCCTGAATGACATCGTCATCGAGGAAGTGGACAGTACCGAGTCGGCAGAAGATTCCGCGCGCCGCGCCCTGTCGAAACCAACCCCCGAGCGGATACTGGTCATCGCCCAGGCGTTTCGGCTCGGCTTGACTGTCGAGAGTGTCGGCGCCATCTGCCACTACGATCCGTGGTTCCTGCGTGAAATCAAGGCCATCGTCGATGCAGAAACAACGGTGAAACACGAGGGCCTGCCCGCGAGCGGGGAAGGGCTGATACGGCTCAAAGCAATGGGATTTTCCGATCTGCGCCTGGCGGAACTGGCCGGCATTACCGAGACCGTTGTCGCCGGGCGCCGCGCGGAGTTGGGAATACACCCCACCTTCAAGCGGATCGATACCTGCGCCGCCGAAATCCCGTCCACCACGCCTTATATGTATTCCAGCTATGAGGGGGACGGCGTCAACCCGCCCGAATGCGAGGCTGAACCGAGCGATCGAAAAAAAATCATTATCCTGGGCGGCGGACCAAACCGCATCGGGCAAGGCATCGAATTCGATTATTGCTGCGTTCACGCGGTCTATGCCCTGCGCGAAGCCGGCTATGAAACAATCATGGTCAATTGCAATCCGGAGACAGTCTCGACCGATTACGACACCTCCGACCGGCTCTATTTCGAACCGCTGACCGCGGAAGACGTTATTGAAATCGTCCGAACCGAGCAGCAGAACGGTGAACTGCTTGGCGTCGTCCTGCAATTTGGCGGCCAGACCCCACTGAAACTGGCCGCCGCGATCGAGGCCGCCAATATCCCGGTACTTGGCACATCGCCCGACGCCATAGATCTGGCGGAAGACCGCGAGCGGTTCCAGAAACTGCTGCAAATGCTCAATCTCAGGCAACCCAATAATGGCTTGGCAAAGGATTCCGCGGATGCACTGCGCATCGCCGAAGAAATCGGGTACCCCGTCATCATCCGCCCGTCCTATGTGCTGGGCGGCCGCGGCATGGAAATTGTCTACGAAGAAGCCGGTCTCCGCCGCTATATCACCGAAGCGGTGCGCGTCTCGGGCTCCAATCCGGTCCTGATCGATTCCTATCTGAGCGATGCGATCGAGATCGATGTCGATGCCGTGGCCGATGCAAACGGCAACGTCCATGTCGCCGGGGTCATGGAACATATTGAAGAAGCCGGTATCCATTCAGGCGATTCAGCATGTTCCCTGCCGCCCTATTCCCTGCCCAAGACAATCGTTGATGAGATCAAGCGGCAGACAGAAGCCCTGGCGCGCGCGCTCCGCGTGGTCGGGCTAATGAATGTGCAGTTCGCGGTAAAAGGCAACGGTGTCTATATTCTGGAGGTCAATCCGCGCGGCAGCCGGACGGTCCCCTTTGTCGCCAAGGCTACGGGTCTGCCGATCGCCAAAATGGCCGCCCGTACCATGGTCGGAGAAACCGTCCCGTCACTGTTGTCCCTCTATGGTGTGAACATTATTCGCGACCATATAGCCATCAAGGAAGCCGTCTTCCCCTTCAGCCGATTCAGCGGCATCGACGTGATACTCGGGCCGGAAATGAAATCCACCGGCGAAGTCATGGGGCTCGATACCGACTTCGGACGCGCCTTCGCCAAGGCCCAGCTGGGCGCGGGGCAGGCGCTCCCGACCAGCGGCACCGTGTTCATTTCGGTAAAGGACAAAGACAAGTCGCCCATCCTGGCGTTGGGCCGGGAGCTGGCGTCGATCGGGTTTGCGATACTGGCGACCGGCGGCACCGCCCAGGCCTTCAGAGAGGCGGGTATTCCCGTCGAGCGGATCAACAAGGTTAAGGAAGGCCGCCCGCATATTGTGGACAGCATGAAGAACGGAGAAGTCGATCTGGTCTTCAATACCACAAGCGGCGCCACCGACATTGCCGATAGCCGCAGTTTGAGGCAAACCGCGGTCGCCAACCGAATTCCCTACTACACCACCGTGGCAGGCGCGCGGGCCACGGTGGCGGCAATTTTGGCCATGCATACCGACACCCTTGAAGTTGCGCCTCTACAGTCCTATTTTGATGGATCGTATTGACTGGATTGATTTCGCCCCCATCCGCAGCGCTATTTTCTGTAAAGGTTGGGGTGAGGTTTAGTGTGGGGTTGAAGCATGGACAAGGTTCCAATGACATTGGACGGGTATGATCGGCTGGAGATAGAGCTAAAGCGGCTCAAGACAGTCGAGCGGCCGGACGTCATAAAAGCGATCGCGACAGCGCGTGAACATGGCGATCTGTCGGAAAATGCTGAATACCACGCCGCCAAGGAGCGGCAAGCCTTCATCGAAGGCCGGGTTGGCGAGCTGGAGGAGAAGATCCGCCTGGCCGAAGTGATTGACGTGTCTCAACTGTCGGGCAAGACGGTCAAGTTCGGCGCCTTTGTGACACTGGCGGACGAGGACACCAACGAGAAGAATACCTATCAGATCGTCGGCGAACACGAAGCCGACATCAAGGCGGGTTTTCTGTCCATTACGTCGCCGCTGGCGCGCGCCCTGATCAGCAAATCGGTTGGCGATTCCGTTGAAGTTCCGACACCCAAGGGCGCCAAGTCATACGAAGTCATCAAGGTCGAATTCAAATAAGCCATCAAGCCCGATTGAACCGGCGGGTTGCCGTCGCGGCATTAGCGTTGCTGCTGTCAGCCTGCGGCGCCCCCGCCGGCATGTCTCCGACGACGAAGGTACCTGCCTGCGGCAAGGTCGGAACATGGCTCGATCCCGCGACCGGAAAAATGATTTCCCCAGGACGGCTGATGGCGGCTCTCGCGCGGCGGCCGGTGGTTCTTCTTGGCGAACAGCACGACAATGCCGAGCACCACCGCTGGCAATTACAAATGCTCGCCGCCCTGCACGCCCATAAACCGGACATGATTGTCGGTTTCGAGATGTTCCCGCGGCGCGTCCAGCCGGCTTTGGACCGGTGGGCCGTTGGCGCGCTCAATGAGAAGAATTTTCTGAGGGAATCGGATTGGGAAACCGTCTGGGGATTCAATCCCGATCTCTATTTGCCGCTGTTCCATTTCGTGCGCCAAAACCGCCTCACCATGATCGCCCTCAATATCGACCGCGCGTTGGTTTCAAGGGTTGGCCGGGAAGGCAGGGCCGCCATCCCGGCGGATCAGCGCGGCGGTCTGTCCGATCCCGCAGCAGCCAGCGACGCCTATCTGAGGTATCTCGCCGACGTGTACGCCACCGGTCATGGCCAGGAGGAAGCGCGCCCAAAGAAATCCGACCCTGCCGCCGTGATGGCGGATGATAAGTTCAAGCGTTTCGTCGCCGCGCAATTGACCTGGGATCGGGCCATGGCCGAAGCCGTGGCCAAGGCGCGCCGGAAGCAGCCGGCATCACTGGTTGTCGGCATCATGGGCCAGGGCCACGTCAGATTTGGCCACGGGGTAGCCCATCAGTTGGCCGATCTAGGCGTCGCCAATACCGCGATTGTACTGCCGATCGAGCCGGACACCGCCTGCACGGGATTGCCGCCGACGATCGCCGACGCGGTCTTCGTGGTCGCGCCGCCGCAACAGGTTACGCCGCCGCCGGAGAAACCCCGACTCGGAATCATGATGGAGCGCTCTGGCAAGGGGGTCCGGATTATGCAGGTGGTGAAAGGAAGCGTCGCCGAAGCCAGCAACTTTGCCGCGGGCGACACCGTGGTGTCGGCGGCGGGTCAACCGATCGAAAAAATATCACAATTCATCACCATTGTCCGACGTCAGGCGCCCGGCACCTGGTTGCCGATCATGATCCGTCGAAACGGAAGGGATATGGAATTGGTGGCGAAATTCCCGCCGACGTCACAGACTGAGCTGAATTCAAAGTGACCCGCGTTGTCGGCGCCGTTCTGGCTGCCGCGATGCTGGTCTCGCCGGTTACGTCTTCGGTCCTCCAGGCAGCCGAGCCGGCTTCACCGATCCACCATGCGGCCGAAATCCGATTGGATCCGGAAAGCCGTCAGATCACCGTTTCAGATGTCATCACCGTCAGCGGCAGGAGCGAGATCCATTTTCGGCTTGCGTCCTGGATGACGATCAAGAGCCTGCTGCTGGATCGACGGCCGATCCCCATACCGGCGGCGTCGGAAGCGTGGCGGACAAGCCTGCCCGACCAGGGGCGTCACCAGATTGACCTGAGCCTGCAGGGGACGGTGCCGGCGCAACCCGCCGGACGCGGTAACGGATCGGCGCAAAGGGCCGCGATGGGACCGGACGGCGGCTATTTGTTCGAGGGCGCGGGCTGGATTCCGGATACCGGCGACGACCACGTTTCCTACCGCCTGCATGTCGAGGTTCCGGTCCCGTACCGGGCCATCGCCACCGGCCGCCTGGGCGAGGAAACCATCAACGGGACCACGTACAGCGCGACATTTTTCACCAGCTCCCCGGCCGCGCCGCCGGCTTTGTTCGTGGGTCCTTACGACGTGCGTGAACGTCAAGTCGATGCTATCCGCATCCGGACCTATTTTCATCGCGATCTCGCGAACCTGACCGAAATCTATCTGCGCGATTCCGCCCGCTATCTGAAGCGCTATCAGACCGAGATCGGGCCCTACCCCTATGGCGATTTCCACGTAATTTCGGCACCGATCCCGGTGGGGCTGGGGTTCCCGAACCTGACCTATATGGGCCGCCAGGTTCTGCCCCTGCCGTTTATCCGCGACCGGTCACTTGCCCATGAGGTGCTGCATAACTGGTGGGGCAACGGCATCACGGTGGATTACCGAACAGGCAATTGGGCCGAAGGCCTGACCACCTATATGGCGGATTACGCCCTGGCGGCTGAAAAAGACGCCGATGGGGGCCAGCGGATGCGTCTGGCATGGCTAAGGGATTACGCGGCCCTGCCCGCGGATCGCGACAGTCCGGTAACCCGGTTTACCGCCAAACACAACGCGGCGGCGCAGGTCATCGGCTACAACAAGGTTGCGTTGATCTTCCACATGCTCAGACGAGAACTCGGCGACGTGGCTTTCGCGAAGGCGTTACGCCAGTTCTGGCAGCAACGCCAGGGCGGCAGAGCCGGCTGGATGGATTTGCGCCGCGCGTTCGAATCGGCCTCGGGCCGTGAACTTGGCTGGTTCTTCGACCAGTGGCTGGACCGGGCAGGCGCCCCCCGCCTGCGTCTCTCGCAGGTCGGGGTAGAAGCGCCGACAGACCAGGGCGGTTATCGCTTGCGCTTCATCATCCGGCAGGACCCACCGGCCTATCGCCTCACTATCCCTGTCGCGGTCGAAACAAAAGCCGGGCTCCGTCACGAGCTAATCACGATGGCGGGGAATGAGACGGTCGCAACGCTGGATTTGACGGCACAGCCGCTTGCGCTGCACATCGATCCCGCGCTCGATCTCTTCCGCCGGCTTCTGCCGGGCGAGGCGCCGCCCATCCTGCGCGACGTGATCCTGGCGTCAGACGCGGTGACGGTAATCGCTGCGGCGGACCCGGCCATGCATGAAGTTGCACAGCAGCTCGCCAGGCGTCTGCTCGATAAGCCGGTCCGCTCGCTTCCCGCCGGGTCGAGCATGCTGAAAGCGGCCCCGCTGCTGATCATCGGAGAGACGCGCGAAGTTGCGGCATTGCTCGCCGGCCACGGGCTGGCCGGCATTCCGAACAAGCTCGCCGGCCGCGGCACGTCCCGGGTGTGGACGGCATCCTGGCGCGACAATCACCCGCTTCTCGTGGTGACCGCCGACAATACGAAGGCATTGCAGGCCTTACTGCGGCCGCTGCCCCATTACGGCAGCCGGTCTTATCTGGTCTTCGACGGGCGGCAAGCCATCGACAAGGGGATATGGCCGGCCACTGGCAGCCCCCTCAGTCACCGTTTTAACTGACTTCAGACCTGGCCGGGAACGGCGGCTGGCTGACCATTTTCCGCAGTCCGAGCAACGACCACGCTTTGTATTGACCCTGGATGCCGGTCGATCAGGTTTAAATTTTCGGGACTGTCAGGCCAGGGGTGCAAAACGTCAAGCGGCACCGAGGATCCATTCGCCTGAACGATACGGACGTGATACCGGCGCAGCCGACGCGGTTCGTTGACCCCGCAGGAATGGGCCAGAACTTCGACCTCATGCACCATGTTCTTACAGTAATTCGCGACCTTGACGGCCTTATCGGCCGGATCGAGACCCCGCTGGAGGCGCGGGTTGTGAGTCGTGATACCGGTGGGGCACGTGTTCTTGTTACATTTCAGCGCCTGAATGCAGCCGAGGGAGAACATGAACCCCCGTGCCGAGACCACAAAATCCGCCCCGGCACAGAGAGCCCAGGCAACACCCGACGGCGTAATCAGCTTGCCCGAAGCGATCAGGCGGATGCGGTCACGTAATCCATGAGCCTGCAGGATATCGGCCACCATGGGCAATGATTCCCGAACCAGCAAACCAACATTGTCCATGAGTGGCATTGGCGCGGCGCCGGTGCCGCCATCACCGCTGTCTACAGTGATAAAGTCAGGAGCGCTTTCCACGCCGCGGCGATTGATTTCCGTGCAAAGAGAGATCAGCCATCCGTAGGCGCCGATGACGGATTTGAAACCAACCGGCTTGCCCGTCACCTCGCGAACATGGGCGATGAAGTCGAGTATATCCCCAACCGAGTTGATTTCGGGATGACGGTTGGGTGAAATGGAATCCTCGCCTGCGGGGATTCCCCGAATGGCGGCGATCTCGGCGGTTACCTTGCCGCCGGGCAGAATACCGCCCTTACCGGGTTTGGCGCCCTGGCTGAGCTTAATTTCAAACATGCGAACTTGTTCATGGGCCGCGAGTTCCTTGAGCTTGTCATCGTCCAACCCGCCTTCGTGTGACCGAACACCGTATTTGGCGGTACCGATCTGGGCAACGATGTCACAGCCGCCCTCGAGGTGGTAGGGCGACGTCCCGCCTTCACCCGTGTTCATCCAGCAATTCGCCATATTCGCGCCGCGCGATAGGGCGCGCACCGCCGGCGCCGACAACGCGCCGAAGCTCATGCCTGAAATATTGAAGACAGAGGGTGCGTCATAGGGTTTCGCGCAAAAAGGACCGATCCGCAGGGGCTGCGTCGCGGCGGCGTCTTCTTCCAGAGTCGGAAACGGGCAATTCACGAAGATAGCCGTCCCCTGCGGCGTAAGATTCTTGGTTGACCCGAAAGCGATGGTGTTGTCTTCGCCTTTCGCCGCCCGGTAGGCCCATTCCCTCTCCGCCCTGTTGAACGGCATCTCCTCTCGATCCATGGCGAAAAAATACTGCCGGAAGAATTCGCCGAGCGTGTTGAACAGGTGGCGAAACCGGCCGACCACGGGATAGTTCCGGCGGACGGCGTCTGCCGTTTGCGTCACATCCAGGATGAACAAAACGACCAGGATCACAAAGACCGCCCCGATCGCGAACACAAACAGGGTGGAGAGCGCGCTAAGGGTGCTCATTGTTAGGTCAGCGAGAAAAGACATGGATACCTCCTGTTAAATTTCGATCCAGGGAGAGTTCCTGCGTCGGCCGTCCGTCTGGTGTCGCGACATCCTGGGCAACCAATGGCAGAAAATCTCCTTCAGGTCGTTCATTCACGCAGAACAATCTGTGCAGTCGACGCACGAAACTCAGACAGCTGTAGAGCCTGTCGCACCGCGGGCGAAAGTACCGTTTTCAATGCTTAAGGCACGCGCAATAAAGTGATCGATGCTATGGCGGCCTGGACCGGTGGCAATCAGCCAACCAAAGATTAGCACGTACATGACCTGGGGCAGATAGAGGAAATAGCTCAGCCAATTGAGAACCGAGAGACCCTGCGGGATCGTGTGGAGTTCGACCGTAAAGATTGCGACGAGCATCGCGATGGTCAAGGCTATTGCGCAAAACGTCGAGAGAAACCCTACTATCAGAAACATCCCACCGAAGAATTCAACAGAAGCCAGGAATATGGACATGAACTCGGGGAAGGGAATGCCCGCCTCCATCATGACTTTTACCAACGCCTCGGAACGGGCTGGAACCAGAAGCTTATGCCCGCCCGAAATGGCAAAGAACAAACCGAGCGAAACACGCGCCAGCAGGACCGGCGCCCATGCCCAGTTTTTGTTGCCCTGTAATACAAGCGAAATCAGCGTGTTGAATTTTGATAGTTGAAACATTTGGGAGCCTCCTTCTTTGGTTTGGTTTGGGTTGGGTTGGGTTTAAAGATGTCGTCGTTGAATGCCGCCATGTTCGGAAATATTCATAGGGCCTTTCCTGAAATGATTGAGGGCGCAATGTGCCCCACTCATTCCAATTTAGGCATTCACCCCCCACGACACCAATACCGATAGACAATGGAGTTAAGAGCCGTTGGCTATGGAGTTTTGGCTATCGGGGCAATAGATGACCTTGTTGTAGGCCATCGCCAAATTCGACTTTTTCAACGAACAGAACGGTGGACTTTAAGATCTGGAGCATGTTCCGAAATAGAAGAAGCCCCGTGCGGTTTTGATCCCCGCACGACGCCCCAGTCTCAGCCTATTAGGTAGTGGCGGCGTTTATTTGTCGAAACCGACCAGACCGAGGAAGTTATACGAGCCCGGTCCTTTGTGGGTCGCGACCTTTACCTTGTACTCCTTGGCGAGCTTCAGCCCATGGTGTCTCCCTCTGTGCCAATGATGATGAGACATCTTCTCCCCCGGAGTTTAAGCTTGAGGGCGTAGGAACATCA
>JAQBTY010000497.1 GCA_027624735.1 Pseudomonadota bacterium
CCCCCCCCCAGCCCTCCCCCGCCGGCGGGGGAGGGAGAATGTATTTTAATGCATCTCCGAGTAACTCCTCCCCCCAAGCTTGGGGGGAGGCTGGGTAGGGGGTTGCGCGCCGGCAGGCGCGTAAAAACGAATTTGCCACAATCAAACCGAACTGATGCAGGGCAAATGGACCCGATCAGTTCTTGCGCATCTTGCGGACTTCGGCGTCCGACGGCAGATAGTCGGCGCCGTCGAGGTATTTCCAGTTCACCATGATGCCCTTGCCGTCTTTAACTGCGGTACGGCCGACCCAGGCGCCCATTGTCGACTGATGATCGATGGCCCGGAAGTGGATTTTCCCGGATGGCGAATCAAAGGTGAGCCCTTTCATCGCGGCTACCAGCTTTTCGGTATTGGTCGAGCCGGCTTTTTTCAACGCCGCGGCGATTGTCAGCATGGTGTTGTAGCCGACGATCGAACCGATCCGGGGATAGTCGTTGAATTTCTTCTGATACGCCTTGAGGAACGCATCGTGTTTGGCATCCTTGATGTCGTACCAGGGATAGCCGGTGACGATCCAATCCACCGGCGCTTCGCCTTTCATCGGGTCGAGATATTCCGGCTCGCCGGTCAGCAGTCCGAGGACAGTGCGGCCTTTGAACAATCCGCGCAACTTGCCCTCGCGGACAAATTTGGAGAGATCGCCGCCGAAGGTCACGTTGTAGATTCCATCGGGTTCGGCCCGCAGCAGCGCCTGAACTTCGGCGCCGGCGTCGATCTTGCCCAATCCCGGCCATTGCGAGGCGACGAATTCCACATCGGGCCGTTTTGCCTTGAAGATCTTCTTGAACGCGGCGACCGCGTCCTTGCCGTATGCGTAATTGGGCGCGATGGTCACCCAGCGTTTGCCCGGCAGCTTGGCCGCTGCTTCGGCCAGCATGGCGGCCTGCATATAGGTGCTGGGGCGCAGCCGGAAAGTATATTTATTGCCCTGCGCCCAGACCAGCGCGTCGGCGAGCGGTTCGGCGGCGAGGTAAAGCCGCTTCTTCTTGCCGGCATAGGACGTGAGCGCGAGGCCGATATGGGAAAACAGCGAGCCGGAAATCAAGACAACGCCTTCGCGGTCGAACAGTTCCTCAGCCTTTTTAATCGCATCGCCAGGCTTGCCGTTGTCATCGCGCGAAACCAGTTCGAGCTTCTTGCCGAGCACCCCGCCCTTGGCATTGATTTGTTCGATGGCAAGCTCCGCGCCGTTTTTGTAGGGCACCGTATGGGCCGGCAAGCGCTGGTAGCTGTTAATGTCGCCAATTTTAATGGTGTCGGCTGCCCAGGAGGCCGCGCCGAAAATTGCGGCAACCGTAACAATGGCGGCGGTTGAAAGGGTTTTGTGAAAAATCATCTGCGTTCTCTCCCGTGACTGGCTGTCATCTTTCCGGACAAACCCTATGGGACCGGTATTCCGTTCCCGGTCGTATTCTGACAAGTCTTTCGCCCGGAGACACTGGTAAATTTGAATTTTTGCAAATTGTTTGCAAACAGCTAAGCTTGTGGCGGAGGGACAAGCATGCCGGGTGACGTAAGGGAAAGCTGGTCGGAGCCGGTAATCCGTTGGCTGGCGGATTTCGAGCGGGCGATTTCCCGCCCCGATTTCGGATCCGCCGAAGGGCTGTTTCACCGGGATGGTTATTGGCGCGATCTGCTAGCCTTCACCTGGCATATCCAGACAATCCGCGGCGCGAAGAATATCGTCGACGCGATGGCGGTTCATGCAGCTTGCGCCGAGGCATCCCGTTTTGAAATCAATGTCCAGCGCACGCCGCCGCGCCTTGTGACCCGGGCCGGAGCGGAAATTATCGAGGCGATCTTTGCTTTCGAAACCGCCCATGGGCCGGCAAGCGGCGTTCTTCGGCTCATTCCGGGCGAACACGATCAGGGAACGCCGAAGGCATGGACGCTCCTCACCGCCCTGGACCATATCAGGGGCTTTGAAGAAGGCGTTGCCGATGCGCGGCCGACGGGCGAGGCTTACTCGCGGGATTTTCACGGGCCCAACTGGTTTGACGACAGGCAAACCGCCATCGCCTATGCCGACCGGGAACCGGCGGTGCTCGTCGTCGGAGCGGGGCAGGCCGGCCTGTCCATAGCCGCGCGCCTGACGCAGTTGAACATCGATACCCTTGTCGTCGATCAGGAACAATGCATCGGGGACAATTGGCGCAACCGCTATCACGCGCTCAGCCTGCACAACCAGGTGCACGTCAACCATTTTCCCTATATGCCGTTTCCGCCCAACTGGCCGACCTACATTCCCAAGGACAAGCTCGCCGGCTGGTTCGAGGCCTATGTGGAAAGCCTCGAGCTCAATTTCTGGACCGGCACCACGTTCGCCGGCGGCACCTATGACGAACGCAATGCATGCTGGACCGTGACGCTGCGCAGGCACGACGGTACGCAGCGCGAAATGCGTCCGCGACACGTGGTCATGGCGACCGGTGTAAGCGGCATCCCGAATCGTCCCGAGCTTCCCGGCCTGGCGGCGTTCGGCGGGCCGGTCCTGCATTCGAGCGAGTATGACGATGGCGCCGCATGGAAGGGACGGCGCGTCATCGTCATCGGCACCGGCAACAGCGGCCACGACATCGCGCAGGACCTGCAATCGGCTGGCGCCACCGTCACGCTGGTGCAGCGGAGCCCGACCCTGATCGT
>JAQBTY010000498.1 GCA_027624735.1 Pseudomonadota bacterium
TCACCAACCGATTCCCCTGGCAACCTTCGTCCGAATAAACCAGTAATTTAGATGATGCAGACTACTAGTGTCGTGCCGCGATTTGCGGGCGCCGGTTTTTTTCGATCCGGGCCGCCCGCCGGGCGCGAAAATCGCGCAGCTGTTCGGTTGTCCAGAACGTTCTGACCCGGCGCCAATAATCCTTGCCGCGGCCCTTCCAGTTGCTGGTGTGATAGCGTCCGACAGCATGGGCCCAAGACCCCGATTTCAGCCGCAGGTCTTTTAAAAAAGTGGCGGCGTAGGCGACATTATTGATCGGGTCGATGGCTTCCTCGATGTTTTGAAAAACATGCCCATGGTATTGCAGGTTGATCTGCATACAGCCCACGTCGATATTGCTGATTCCCTGGGATTGAAGGCGTCTCACCTCGGCAAGGGCCTCGTCCCTGGTACGGAAAAACTTTCCTTTGGCCCCGGCAGTAATGGTCCAGGGCCAGGCAATTGCTGCCTCGGCCTTGTCATTCCAGCGGCCGGATTCGGTTAGCGATACGGCATGCAGCAGTCGGCGCGGAAGCTGATTGACGATTTCCGCCGCATGGACCGCTTTCGCGCAAACCTGGCTGAAATCCGTATCCGCCGAGGCAGTTTTCGGAAGTATCTGACCGAAAAGGGTGAGAAGAAGGGTCACCAGAATAACGGATCGCATTGCGGGTATGGTCTGTTTCATTGCTTTTCGTCCAAGGCATATTCGGCCTATCCCTGCAAATTCCATGCCAAGCCGGCAAACGACCTGAACACTTAGGTAAAAGGAGGTTCTGGTAAAAGGAGCTTTTGCGGTGAAACCGCTTGGGGCTCAGCCAGGCGCGCCTATTTCGGCAATAAATCGCCGCTGTCGATTTGCGCCAGCTCGGCCAGCAGCGCCGTCATATCGCTGGTCAGTTTCGCCATGCCACCGTTGGGTTTGATCGCGGTTTCATCCATATAAAGACCGCGGTTTATTTCGATCTGAAGGGTGTGCAGCCCCTGCGCGGGCCGGCCGTAATGGCGCGTCGTGAACCCGCCGGCGAAGGGCTTGTTGCGAACAACCTGATACCCCCGCGCCGTCAGGACATTTTCCACCAGACTGACCACGCGTTCCGAGCAGGAGCTCGCAAAGCAATCGCCCAGCACCATATCGGCCCGGCGACGGCCGGCATCGGGATCGTGGGGTCCGCCGACCGATGGCATGGAATGGCAATCTATCAACACATAATGGCCAAACCGACGCCGTGTCGCATCGAGTAAATCCCGAAGCGTTCGGTGATAGGGCCGGTAATTCTCGTTTATCCGGGTAGCGGCATCAGAAAATTTGAGCTTTTTCGAGTAAATTTCCTGACCGGAGCTGACCACCCGGGCGATGGTGCCGAGGCCGGCCGCGACCCGGCTTGATTGAGTGTTGGCATAATCGGGCAGAGCGTCTTCGAACATTTCAGGATCAAGCTCGAACGGCTCCCTGTTGGGATCGATATAGGCGCGCGGGAACAGGGCCCGCAGGAGCGGGATGCCGAAATCGGGCGCGGCTCCGATCAACTCGTCCACGAAGCTATCCTCCGACCGGCGCAGCGCCAGGAGGTCAAGCGGAGAATTCGCGACAAAATCAGCCGGATAGGCTTTGCCGCTATGGGGTGAGGCGACAACAACGGGCACAGTCTGCTCCGCTGGCGCGAGGACTTCCCAGCTCTGACCGTGCCCCGATATTGACGCGTTTTTTATTGCCATGATTAATGATTTACCGAATTGCTCAGGCCCTGTCATCCAGGCAAACTGGGAATAGTATGGTGCAGTCGATCGATTAACCATTCGCAAGGATTAAGCGCTTAATGTAGATAGTGGCCTTCGGGTGTGAGTCGGCCCATATCTGACAAGCTAAAGAATACAAAAGAGTATAAAATATGGCCTGTATCCTACTTGCGGAAGACGATGAATCCCTTCGTCAATTCCTTGCCAAAGCATTAACCCGCGCCGGGCATGAAGTCGTGCATTGCGGCGATGGCAAGGAAGCCCTGACCTGGATCGAAGGCAGAGGCACGGATTTTGACCTGCTTTTGGCCGATATCGTCATGCCTGGGCTCGATGGAATCGAACTTGCCCGCCGCTCGGCCGAGATAATTCCCGGGCTCAAGGTTCTGTTCATCACGGGATTTGCCGCCGTAGCCTTGCATGCGCGCCAATCCGGCCCCTCGTCTGACACCAAGGTTCTGTCGAAGCCCTTCCACCTGCGCGACCTGGTCGGCGAAGTCGACAAAATTCTCGCCGCCTAAGCCTCCCGCCCAAATTCCCCGGTGACACCTTGCCAAGCCCGTACCATTCGGTGTAAATGGCGACCCCGTTTCGTTGCAACGGGTAAGGGCGCGTAGCTCAGCGGTAGAGCACTACGGTGACATCGTAGGGGTCGTAGGTTCAATCCCTACCGCGCCCACCATTCCCTTCAATGGCTTGGCAGTTTCCCGCCGGGCCTTTTTCTTTCGGGGCGTCCCTCTGGCGCCGGCAGCGCAAGCTGCCAGGCATATTGCGGGTTTTCACCGCGCCTGAATGCCGATGTAAGGTGACCTCATAACTGGCGGCTAGACTGGCGGAAAGCTGCGCCGCGAACCGTGCGGCAGCCACGGGCAGGGTGCGCCCCTTCAACTGGCCCATATAGATCATGCCGGCGGGCACATCCCG
>JAQBTY010000051.1 GCA_027624735.1 Pseudomonadota bacterium
AAGAATCCTTTTCAATGGGCCCAGCAAGCGTTAATTTCGCTTTCTCAATGAGTCGGGGTATACTAAAAAAAGGCGTTCCGATTTCCCGTGGTGGTGAGTTTTCCAATCCCGACGGTACGAGAGTTCTATTCCGCAGCGCCCTCCTTCCGATCGGCGAAAGTGAAAATACCATCTCCGGTATCCTGGGCGCCGCCAACTGCCGTGAAGTAGTGGAAAATTAGCGCCGTATGGGAGGGCGAGAAAAGTAAGCGCTGATGAGAGCCTTCGAAATTCACACCTATCAGGACGGAAAATGGAGGATGGATTCTGTCTTCGATGACCGCGAACTGGCATTGTTCGAGGCAAGGCGCGTCGATGAAGGCAGTCGGTACTCAGGCGTTCGGGTCATAGAGGAAAACTATGATGAAACGAGTGACAAGACCACCACCCGAACCATTTTTCGCGGCGGCAACCTTGATCGCCAGCGAAAGGTGTCATTGGCTAAAAAGGCGTTCCGTACGCCGCGCCGGGGCTCTAGCACCCGTGAACCACGAAAAAACAGACGGTCCAAAAAAATCCCAAAAAAATCGAATCCTCTTATCCCAATTCTTATTTTGGGCGTTCTCGCCGTTGCCGGGTTGGCGGCACTGTATGGTCTTCAGCAGCTCTCACAATTCCGCTGAACGCGTCTTACAGCGCGCTGATCCTTGCTCCCCTGATACGGTTTGACTGCGTCGAGGAAGTTGCCGCGGAGCCGTGCGAATACCATTTTTGATCCGGCACATTTGACCCGAGACGCCCGGACGATCGTCTGGTAATTTTCGGGTCCGGTTTGCTGCTTGCCGGTTTTTCTGGTTGAAAGGACGCGCAATGAAAATCCATGGATATTTCCGATCCTCGGCTGCCTATCGGGTAAGGATTGCGCTGAATTTGAAAAATATCGAATGTGATACGGTACTCGTAAATTTACAGGCGGGGGATCAATCGTCGCCTGCCTACCGCGCGATCAATCCGCAGGGACGGGTTCCGGCGCTGGAAACCGATGATCACATCCTGGTTCAGTCGCTTGCCATCATCGAATATCTCGACGAGACCTCCCCAAGTCCGCCTTTATTGCCATCCGACCCATTGGCCCGGGCGCGCGTACGAGGCATTGCCAATATCATCGCCTGTGACATCCATCCCCTGAACAATCTCGCGGTGTTAAATTATCTCAGGGATGATTTATCCGTTGATGAAGAAAACAGAACCCGTTGGTATCAGCAATGGGTAAGGCAAGGGTTTGACGGCGTTGAACCGCTCCTTGCAAACTCGTCGGATACGGGAAAATTCTGTCATGGGGACTCACCGGGGCTTGCGGATATTTGTCTTGTTCCGCAGGTGTTTAATGCCCAGCGATTCAATTGTGACCTGTCACCCTATCCGACAATTGCGCGAATATTCGACGCGTGCGCGAGTTTGGACGCTTTTGACAAAGCACAACCGTCGAACCAACCCGAAGCAGCACAGTTAGGCTGATTGCAGATTCTATCAGCTCTTTTTACGCGATGCCCTGATAATGTTGAGCATTGTGTCCGCATCCCGGCCGCCTTTAAGCAAAGTGTCCCCAATTAGGAAACTTGGCGTTCCATTCAAATTGAGGGCCTGGGCGAGGCTGTAATTCCGGCGGAGAATTGTATCGATTTCAGGATCCCCCATATCACGCTGTAACCGAGCGGCATCCAGACCGGCGCTTGTCGCCAACTTCATGACGGCATCGCCTGTGAGGGCCTGTCTGGCTGTCATCATCCGATTGTGAAAATTCAGGTATTTGTCATCGCCCTGTTTTCGCGACGCAATTGCTGCGCGTGACGCAAAGACCGACTGGGGACCGAGAATGGGCCATTCCTTGTAAACACGCCGCACCTTGCCATCACGTTTAACCACCTGATCGACGATCGGGTGAACCCGTTTGCAGACGCCGCACCGGTAATCAAAAAATTCGACAATTGTTACGTCGCCTGAAGGATTGCCGCCGACGACTGAGTCAGGATCATGCCGAAGATCTTTCCCTCGTGCCTGTATGGTCCGAAGGACAGCCTCTTCTTCTTTCGCGGCTAAATTGCGCTGATGCGCTTCCAAGGCCTCACTGACGATTTCCGGATTTTTTAATAGATAATCTCTGATGATTTTTTCGAACGCTTTCGCATCCGGCTTGGCGACATTTATACCATCCGCCGCAATTGCAAGCCCACACCCTAAACAAAACGTCACAGCTGCGACGCCGGCAATTATTGCGGCATGGTTTCTAAATGATGCCATTGGAAGGCTCCTGGATATTGCACTTATAACTATATCACTCTTACAGCCGCTTTTTGGCAAGTAGCTCGCGCAACTGTGATCGAATGTACCGAGATTGCTGGTTTAGACTTATCAGATAGTAATTAATCTTTTCGATCGATTTGGCGCTTTATATCCTGTGCGTGGAGCCAGGCTGGTTCGCCTTCCTTAAGGAGCCGAATGGCGCGCTCGGCCAGGACCTTTGCCTGGCTTTTTTGGCCGATCAGAAGATTGTATTCCGCCAGTGACACGGCGGATAACCCACGCTGTCCTTTGCGACCCTGAGCCACGCCCTTGAGGCGCCATGCCAGAGAAATGAACCGATCTACCCGCAATGCCGCCTCGGTGTGGGTTATGGCGTCGTCGATCAACTCCGGACGGTTCATTTCGATCTCGACATGGGCCAGGGAAGTACGCAGCAAGGGCGCATTCGGCAAAAGCCGCACTGATTCACGGTAGGAACCAAGCGCGGCTTCCATGCGGCCATTTTCGAACAGCATCTGGCCCTTCATCTCATGAAAGAAGGGATTGAGCGGTTCATCAGATATGAGCGCGTCGACAAGGGGTTGCGCCCTATCAAGGTCGCCCAGGCGGAAATAGGCGATCGCGCGGGCGTATCGCGCGGATGTCGAACTGTCGGTGTCTTTGTAGTCCCGAAGTGTTTTCCCAGGCGGATCCATGTATCCGTTTAATTTCGCGACCAAACGCCGGTGCATTTCCTCAAATTTCGGCGATGTCGGCGTGTCGGAAAAACGTGAACTGGCGACGTGTTGCCTGACGAAAGCGATTCTACCCCGTGTTAACGGATGTGTCAGGACGTAGGGGTCCTGACGGCTGGAATGCAGCAGTTCCTGGTTGGAGAGAATGTTCAGGAAATCATACATTCCCTTGCTTGAAATACCGGCACGATCAAGAAAATTGACCCCTGCCTGGTCCGCGGCTTGCTCTTGCCCGCGGCTGTAATTAAGGAAAGTTCGTTCTGCTACCTGGCCGCCGCCGCTTGCCACCGCGATGCCTGCGCCTGGCGACCCAGCTAAAATTCCAGCGGCCAATCCAATAATTTGCGTAATGAAAGCCGTTTTGCCGGCCTGCTCCAGCGCCGCATGCGTGCGGGCTAGATGACCGCCGGCGATATGACCAATTTCATGGGCGATGACGCCGATAAGCTGGTTGGCGTCTCCGCTTCGCCGCATCAGGCCGGTTGTGACGAAAAGTCGCTGGCCGCGTGCGACAAATGCGTTTAATTCGTTACTTTGGATAATATGAACGTTAAAGGCCTCATCTTCCAGTGATGCCACTCGAAGTATTGGCGCTGCATAGCTCCGGATGGTATTTTCGATTTCCGTGTCACGTATGAGCGACATGCCTCTGGCGCCAGTTGATCCCCCGATTGGAATGAACAAACCCGCAATGAAGAAAATGAAAACCGCAAAAAAAGTTGCTCTGCGTAACGTCACGACCGATGCTCCAAAAGCCCTCAAACAAGGTAGGTGGGCCATGATCTGTCGTCAATCTATCTCCGCAGGTCTCCTCGCCGTGTTCACGCTCGGGTGCGCCGAGACCGCGCCGCCGGCAGGCGTGATTGGCCACGTTCGTGCATATTTCGGAGGCATTGCCGCGGATGAGCCGGAGGCGGTCCTGATTGCGCGTGATGTCCTGTCGGCGGGGGGCAGTGCGGTCGATGCCGTCGTGTCCATGGGGCTTACCATGATGGTAACGAGGCCTGATGCGGCGGGGCCCGGCGGCGGCGGCATGTGCGTCGTTTTCGATGCGAAAACCGGGAATGGCGAAGCAATTGAATTCCTGCCGCGCGCTCCGGTCTCTCCAGGTCCGTCCGGGCGTTGGCTGGCTGCGTCGCCGGGGAGTTTTCGCGGGCTTTTCGCTTTGCACGCACGATATGGGCAATTGAGATGGGAACAGCTTGTATTGCCCGCCGAGCGGCTGGCCCGTTTTGGTGTCAGGGTTCCCCGGGTCGTGACGAAGGTGCTGGCCGGATCGGAAAAATCCTCCATTAAAGGGAGGCGCGCGCGCGCGATGTATTTCGATGTCGCGGGGGCTCCTCTGAGAGAAGGCGATGTATTGCGGCAGGTCGACCTTGCCGCCACCCTGGGCCGCGTACGAACAACGGGGCCAGGTGATTTTTATTCGGGAGCCTTGGCGAGAAAGTTTGTTGACGGCGTGCAGAGTGCCGGTGGCTGGCTGACGATTGAGGATTTACGGCGTTATCGGCCCAGATGGATAAAAGCAAAATCCAGCACTTCCGGTTCGCACGATGTTTATTTCTTGCCCTCGCCGGCAGTCGGCGGTGAGGTGGCCGCCGAAATTTGGCGCACGCTTGGCGACAAGGGGCTTTTTTCAGGTATATTTTCCAAGGCTGGCGACGCTGAAACAGCAAGCAGACTTGCGGCGGCAACGCGCCAAGGGTACGCAGCCGCATTGGTACAGCCTCACTTCAGTGCGGCGACCGCTTCGGCGGGTGTATTAGCCATTGACCGGCTTGGCAATTCGGCGGCCTGCGTCTTGACAATGGATCGTCCGTTTGGATCGGGCCGTATTGCCGGCGACACGGGAGTGATGCCGGTGGAACCAGCTCGCGCCGGGGCGTTACTGGCTTTATCCGCGGTGATTGTTGCCAATCGCAATACGAAACAAACTTTTTTGGTGGCAACGGGCGCCGGTGACCAGTTTGCTTCCTCCGCCATGATGGACGTCGTCTTAAGGGTTCTCGAGCGAAAGGAGGGTGTCGAGCCTGCACTGCGCGCGAGGCGAATCGCTGCGGCTGCTGGGCAAAACACCGTTTTCGTCGAACCGAAGGCACCCGCGGGAGAAACGACGGCGTTGGGCGTGAACGCCAAGCAGGTCAAGGAGGTGGCGAGTATCGGACAGGTCAATATCATGTCGTGTCCCGAAGGCGTCGTCGATCGGCCGGAAAAATGCGTCGTGCGGACCGATCCTCGGGGATTTGGCCACGCGATCAACGCGGAGTTTTAAAGTGACCCTGAAGGCCTCGCGTCGCGGCAATATCCCGCCGTTTATCGTCATGGATATTTTACGGTCCGCAAATCGGCGTCACGCTGAATTTGGGGATGTGCTGCATCTGGAACTGGGACAGCCTGCGACAGGCGCTCCTCGGCTGGTTATCGACACCGCGAAGCGCGCTTTGGATGAAAATCTGCTGGGTTATACGGAGGCGTTTGGGCTGATGTCCCTCCGGCGCAGGATATCGGATTATTACCGCCAGTCCCAGAACCTGGATGTGGATCCCGACCGAATCGTCGTGACCACCGGTTCATCGGGTGGATTTGTCCTGACCTTCATCTCCGCCTTCGACACCGGCGACAGGGTGGTTATGGCTGATCCTGGTTATCCCGGCTACCGGAATATATTACTGGCTCTCGGGATAGAGCCGGTTTCCTTGCCGACGGGTCCCGAGACACGTTTTCAGCCGACGCCCGCGCTGCTCGACAAGATAGAGGATCCTGTAGACGGACTCATTATTGCCAGCCCGTCCAATCCGGCCGGCACGATGTTGGGAGAGGCCGAACTCAAGGCACTCGCGCAATATTGTTCGGATCGGGGTATTCGCCTCATTTCCGACGAGATCTATCATGGCATCACCTTCGGCATGAAGGGTGTCTCCGCGTTGCACTTCAATGATGACGCGGTGATCATCAACAGTTTTTCTAAATATTTTTCGATGACCGGATGGCGCATCGGCTGGATGGTGGTCCCGCCGCAGCTTGCGCGAAGTATTGAATGCCTTGCACAAAATTTATTTATTTCCCCGCCGACGCTATCTCAGCTTGCGGCGGAGGCGGCTTTTGATTGTACAGAAGAGCTCGATCAAAACGTGCGGCGGTATGCGCGAAATCGGGATCTGCTGTTATCGGCGTTGCCGGCGGCAGGCTTTGATCGTCTCGCCCCCGCGGACGGCGCCTTCTACGTCTACGCCGATATTGCCCATCTGACCAACGACAGTGAAGCGTTTTGCCGACGCATGTTGAACGAGACCGGAATTGCCATGACTCCCGGCACCGACTTCGACCCGTCTCGCGGCAGGGCATATATGCGCGTGTCGTATTCCGGCGACACGGATGACATCATCGATGCAATGAAACGACTTAAGGAATGGATGCCTTCCGGCGCCTAATACATAGCGGCCCAAACGTGAGGGCCGGTCAGTCGGAAACGACACGGCGGCCCTGCGTTTCAATATTGAAACGCAGGGCGCCCTGGTCGACCTATTCGATGAGACGCTGCCACCATCCGCGCCTTGGTTGGTCTGCTGACGATCTCACCACCGCATCCTCGACGGAGGGATTTGCTTCGATCTCGGCCGGCGGTGCGGTGGGCGCGGGCATGGGAGGCCGCGAAATTTTGGTAAGGGTGTCTTCGCCCCTCGGCGACAACTCGGCTTCACTGCCATTGCCGTTGATACCGTTACTGACGCTTTCAACCGGAGATTCCTCTGACCCGTTTAATTCGTTGTTCGAGTCTGATCTCTGTCCCCTGCGTTTCCCGCCTCTACGGCCTCGCCGCCGCCTCTTTGCCGGGCGTTCCCCCGCTGACTCTGGATCTTCCGCGGTAGATTGCTCTGTGGGAGCATCGGGAGCGGCGTCGCTTGTTCCATCATCGTCCCTTGTTGCATCGGGGGAAAGGGTGGCCGACGTGGCTTCCCCTGTCCCGGGTTCTTTCTTGCGTCGTCTGCGAGGGCGGCGCTTATGTGCCGATTCCTTTTCCGTCTCCACCGCTGCTTCGGTAGAAACCTCGTCTTCTTCAGCAATATCATCATCATCATCGACGAAGGGTTCTTCGAGAACCGGATCGACGACACGATCGGTAATCCGATCGGCTGTCTTTGACTTGGTTCGTTCGATGCGCATGTCCGGCGGAATTAGGGTGTCGTCGCCGGTGACACTGACTTTGAAGCCGTAACGGTTTTCGATTGTGATCAAGGAATCCCGTTTCTGATTGAGCAGGTAAAGCGCGATGGATGTTGGTACGGCTACCGCAACATCACTGCTTCTTATGCGGATGCCTTCTTCTTCGATCATACGCAAGGCGTGCAACGCAGTGGATTCGATTGACCGGACAAAGCCTGCGCCATGACAATGCGGACAGCTATCTGTACTCGTCTCAATGATGCTCGGCCGCAACCGCTGACGGGAGAGCTCGAACAGACCAAATGTGCTAATTCGTCCAAGCTGGATGCGGGCCCGGTCGATTTTGACCGCCTCCGTCATCCGCTTTTCTACTGCGCGCTGGTTGCGGCTTTCCTCCATATCGATGAAATCGATGACAATCAGGCCAGCCAGATCACGTAAACGAAGCTGCCGCCCAATTTCCGCCGCGGCTTCTAAATTGGTTTTGGCCGCGGTTTCTTCGATATTGCGTTCTTTGGTAGACCGCCCGGAATTGACATCAATGGCAACCAGGGCCTCGGTCGTGTCGATGACGATATAACCGCCAGACTTAAGCTGAACCACCGGGTTATGCATGGATTCCAACTGTGTTTCTACCTGGTATCGGTGAAACAGCGGAATGTCGTCGCGATAGGGTTGAACGCGTTTGGCGTGGCTTGGCATCATCATCCGCATGAGCTTTTTAGCGGCCTGGTATGCCTCCGTCCCTTCAACGGCGACTTCTTCAATATCGCGCGCGTATAGATCCCGGATTGCCCGTTTGATCAGATCGCCCTCTTCATAAACGAGGGCCGGCGCGGCTGATTCCAGAGTTAAGGCTCGGACGTCTTCCCAAAGACGCATCAGATAATCGAAATCTCTCTTGATTTCTGATTTGTTCCGCTCCATCCCGGCGGTGCGCATTATCACGCCCATTCCTTCCGAGACATTCAGGTCTTTTAACAAGTCGCGGAGGCGCCGACGGTCAGCGGTGCTGGTAATTTTGCGCGATACGCCGCCGCCGCTGCGGGTCGCGTTAGGCATCAAAACGCAATACCGGCCAGCAAGCGACAAATAGGTCGTTAACGCGGCCCCTTTGTTGCCACGTTCTTCCTTGACCACCTGGATCAGAAGAATTTGCCGGCGCTTGATGACTTCCTGAATCTTATAGCGGCGTGTCGGATTGCCCCGTCGTTCATATCCCTTTTTCGGCGGTGCGCCCTCTTCGGCTGCTTCATCGCCACCGGATGGTGCTGCTGCCTCGGACTCTTCGGACTGTTGGCCCTGGGGTTGGGCACCAAGAGCGGCCGCATCGACTGGTTCCGAGGGGGTATCCGCGTCGGAAATATCGGTGCCGGCATCAACAATGGACGTCTCATCCGTGTCGCCGTCTGGATTGCTATCGATTTCGCCGACAGGGTTTGAGTCCGTTGCACCGGCGGAATGTTCATCAGTTTCGCCGGCGACGTTTACGCCGGTTTCCGCATTGTCCTCCGAGGCTTCTCCGTCAGCGTCGCGGTTTTCGGAACCACCGGCCTCGTCATCATCAGTGTCAGTTTCCGGCACCTCGCCATCGATTTCATCGATATGAGCCTGCGCTGCCTGCGCTTTGCCCTCGAGCTGCGCGAGGTCTCTCTTTAGCGCCTCACGATCTTCAATCGGTATTTGATAGTAGTCCGGGTGGATTTCGCTAAAGGCAAGAAAACCGTGCCGTCCGCCGCCGTAATCAACAAAGGCGGCCTGAAGCGATGGTTCTACACGGGTAACTTTGGCGAGATAAATATTACCTTTTAGCTGTGTCTTGGTTGACGTTTCGATATCGTATTCGTCGAGGCGGTTGCCATCCGTAATCACCACTCGAATTTCTTCCGGATGGCTTCCGTCGATCAGCATACGTTTTGTCATGAATGTTTTTACTCCGCAGCAGGAATCTTTTGCCCATGCGAACGTGGGGCGCGGATCTGCTGGTGATATGCGAGGCTTGCGGCGCATTTGTCGACCCACCAAACATCGATGTTCTACTATCGAAAGTGCTCAACCGGTGGGGACCTAAGAATGCAGCCATTGCTAGCGTCGTGGCTTCTACCAATTTCTCTAATGAGTCAAAGCGCAGATGATCAAATCGTGTTTAGTAAGTTAGATGATTAGACTACCGCGCTCCCGAGCCTGCACAGGATGCAGACCGGATGCTCACAGGTGTTCGCAACGTAGCCACGATACTCCTACACTGTGAATTGGACAACTTAAATCGCTTGCCATGTTTTCTGGGCTCCAGAATTGTATCTGAACCCCGAAATTATTTTGATATCCTAAGTCTCCACCAATTTGGCAAAGCCATTGATGAATAATATCTTTGAGGCTATATCTAGCGGCATGCCGCCACCGGGCCGCAAAATATACCAAATAATTCGTCCAATTCTTCTGATATTGGGGACGCTTGCCTTTGCTGTCGGGATTTCCCCGGCCGCGGCCGCAAAACCCGCTGTTACGTCGGTTCGAATCGGGGATCATGCCACCAAGACACGCATTGTGCTGGATTTATCTGGCAAAATGCCCTTCGAGCTGTTTTCTCTTGCCGATCCCTATCGCGTCGTCATCAATCTGCCCGAGGTTGATTGGGGCCTCGATGCCGACGCCGTACGACCGGGTAAAAGGATTACCGGCTTCAGGTTTGGTCTGTTTCGCCCGGGCCAGTCACGTGTGGTGATCGATGTGGCGCGCCCGGTGAGCGTCGCTAATACATTTATTCTCGAACCCGACGGCAAACGTGGCTACCGTCTGGTCATCGACCTGGTGGATACCACTCGGAAGGCATTTTTGCAGGCCGTCCGGCGTGCTCAGCTGGCCAGGTTGTCAGCCACCCGGTCGCCGCAAAGCGCGTTGCCGACGCAGCCGGCTAAACCGGCGGATAGTCGTCCTCTCATCGCGATTGATCCTGGTCATGGCGGTGTCGATCCAGGCGCACGCGGACGGTCAGGAAGCTGGGAAAAATCACTGACGCTGAAACAGGCACTGGAATTGCAACGCCAGCTACTTAAAACCAGACGCTATCGCGTCACCCTGACAAGAGACAATGATGTTTTTGTCCGGCTACGGGAACGTATTGCAATTGCCCAGCGGGCGGGTGCGGCCATGTTTCTATCACTCCATGCGGATTCCATTGCCAACCGGAAGGTTCGCGGCGGGGCGGTCTATACGCTGTCAGAAAGAGCTTCGGATAAAGAGGCGGCAGCGCTGGCGAGGAAGGAAAACAAGGCCGATATAATCGCAGGAATTGACTTGAATGAGCAAAGCAAGACCGTGGCCAAGATTTTAATCGATCTGCGTCAACGTCTGACCAAGAATGATTCCGTTACCTTGGCGAAAGGATTGGTGAAGGAACTCCGCGGCTCGATGCGTCTGTTGAAACACAATCACCGGTTTGCGGGGTTTGCCGTTCTCAAGGCACCGGACATTCCGTCTGTATTGATCGAAATGGGGTATCTCTCTAACAGAGAGGATGAGCGGCTGCTACGTGATCTCCGTCACCGGCGCGAGGTTGCCGGGGCAATTGTACGCTCGATTAATGGGTTTTTTGCGCGTCAGCAGGCCTTGCGCCAGCCATAATGTGGCCAATTTAATATATTAGTAACCCAATATCCTTCACTAGTTGGGTAGTATTCCGGGCCCCGGATAGGACGCTTTTTAGCGGTTGGGAAACCGAATGAAGAAATTTCTAAAGTTCAGCGTCAGGCTGTTTGTTGTTTTGCTGCTTTTCGGCTTGATCGGGGCGGCTGGTGGAATTGGTGTTTTCTGGCATTTCGGCCGGGGCTTGCCAGACTATCAGCAACTCGCCGATTACAAGCCGCCGACGGTTACACGCGTTCATGCCGGCGATGGCAGGCTGTTGACTGAATTTTATCGTCAAAGGCGCGTTTTCGTGCCGTTTGAAGCCATACCCAAGCGCGTCGTCAAGGCTTTCCTGTCGGCGGAGGATAAGGACTTTTATCGGCATACCGGTGTCGACTTCAGAGGTATCGGCCGTGCCATCCTTACCAACGTTAAACGCATAGGGTCCGGGCAACGTCTCGTCGGCGCATCGACAATTACACAGCAGGTCGCAAAAAATTTCTTGCTGACGAACGAGGTTTCTTTCGACAGAAAGTTTAAGGAAGCGATTCTCGCCATCCGTATCGAGCGGGTCTTGAACAAAGATCGGATTCTTGAACTCTATTTGAACGAAATTTATCTTGGACAGGGATCGTACGGTGTTGCCGCCGCGGCGCTCAATTATTTCGATCGTCCGTTGGGCGATCTGACAATCGCCGAAGTCGCCTATATCGCCGGTCTGCCCAAGGCCCCCAATAACTATCATCCCACGCGGAGATCCGACGCGGCAAAAGCCCGCCGCGACTATGTGATCGGCCGGATGTTGCAGGATGGCTACATTACCCAGGCGGAGGCGGACAGCGCGCGCAGCGAGCCCCTGATCGTTCGCGACCGTACCGGCGCCTCCGTCGCTCAAGCCAACTATTTTGTCGAGGAAGTCCGCAAGGAATTGGTCGACCGGTTTGGCGAAGAACAGCTCTATGGCGGCGGGTTGTCCGTCCGGACGACGCTGAATTCACAGTTACAGGAAATCGCGGACCGGGTTTTGCGAACAGGTCTGATCGCCTATGACCGGCGCCATGGCTGGCGCGGGCCCCTGGGGCGCTTGAATGACAAGACTGGCTGGGCTGAGGCTCTGTCCGCTTTTCCGATGCCGACGGGACTTGATTTAGCCATGCCCCGCTGGGAAAAAGCCGTTGTTCTGACCGTTGCGCCAGATAAGGCAGCTATTGGGCTTGTGGGTGATCGAACCGGTTTTATTCCGCTATCCGCGCTGAAGTGGGCACGAAAATGGTTGGCAGGCGAGAAATTAGGTAATGCTATAACGCATCCCGGGCAGGTCCTTAAACCATATGATGTCGTGCTGGTGGAACCGCGGGGACCCGAGAAGGTTGGAGATCCGCCGCCGGAGGGGCAGTTCGAATTACGGCAGGATCCGAAAATTTCCGGCGGCCTGGTTGCCCTTGACCCGCATACAGGACGTGTTCTCGCCATGTCGGGTGGGTTCAGTTTCGCGCGTAGCCAATATAACCGGGTGACCCAGGCGCGTCGGCAGCCTGGATCCGCGTTTAAACCCTTTGTTTATCTCGCTGCTTTGGACAATGGATTTACACCGTCGAGCATTGTCCTCGACGCCCCCTTTGTGATGGATCAGGGGCCGGGTCAGGCGCTATGGAAGCCGGGCAACTACTCGGGGCGATTTTATGGGCCGAGCCCTTTGCGTCTTGGTATTGAAAAGTCGCGCAATCTCATGACCGTTCGGCTTGCTCAGGTTATCGGAATGGAGAAGATCGTTGATTACGCCAAACGATTTGGCGTTGTGAGGGAAATGTCAGATATGCTGTCCATGTCGCTCGGCGCGGCGGAGACGACACTCCTCGATATCACCACCGGATACGCCATGCTGGTGAATGGTGGAAAGCGGATTACACCGACCCTGATCGATCGCATTCAGGACCGCAATGGCCAGACCATTTTTCGCCATGAAAAACGGCCGTGCCCAAGATGTGGCGGCCTGGAATGGGATGGGGAATACGCGCCCGTCATACCGGATATTCGCGAGCAGGTCGCCGACCCGCGCAGCGCTTACCAAATTGTCTCCATGCTGCACGGCGTTGTGGAACGCGGCACCGGCGTGCGGATTCGCGCTGTCGGCAAACCTCTGGGCGGAAAAACCGGCACGACCAATGACAGCCTAGATACCTGGTTTATCGGGTTTTCTCCGGATCTCGCCGTCGGAGTTTTTGCTGGATTTGACCAACCGAGATCCCTGGGAAAACGAGAAACGGGGTCGTCCGTTGCTGTCCCTATTTTCCGTGATTTCATGGCGGAGGCCTTGCGCGATAAGCCGCCCATCCCCTTCCGGATTCCAACCGGCATCCGGCTTGTTCGTATCAACGCCAAGACCGGCGAACGGGCGGTGAAGGGGGATCATCCGGTCATTCTTGAAGCTTTCAAGTCTGGCACGGAACCCCAGTTTAGAGATCCCAGCAGGCCCCCTTCCGGTCCGGGCACGGCGCCTGTCCCCGGGCTCAAAGGATTGTATTAGCGGCCCGCGTCGTCTAAATACGTTGCGCCCGGCCGGGCTTCTTTATTTCTAATGCTTCAGTTTTTCTAATTTTATCACACGGGTGGGTCAATGCGTGCGGAGTGTAAAAATCTGGTTGATGAAATCCAGCAGTCCGTTGCGCTGCTAAGGAGGCATCTTTGACTGGGAAAATGCCCTGAGAAGGCTGGACGAATTAAACGCCGCCGCGGAAGATCCCGACCTCTGGTCCGACACCGGTAAAGCACAGGCGCTGATGCGCGAGCGTACGCATCTGGAGCACGCAATCGATAGCGTGCGCGCGATGGAACGCGAGATCGAGGATGCGACGACACTGATCGAGCTTGGCGAGGCGGAAGGCGACGAAACGGTGGTTGCCGAAGCCGAGGCGTCGCTTGCCGCCCTCAAGAATCAGGCGGCCAAGAGGGAGCTTGAGACGCTGCTATCCGGCGAAGCCGACGGCAACGATTGCTTCCTTGAAGTTCATGCCGGCGCGGGGGGGACCGAGTCACAGGATTGGGCGCAGATTCTGGTGCGCATGTATGTCCGCTGGGCCGAAGCGCATGACTATAAGGTGGAATGGCTGGAAGAAAGCGCTGGCGAGGAAGCCGGCATCAAATCCACGACACTCAAGATCATTGGCGTAAATGCCTACGGTTGGCTCAAGACCGAAAGCGGCGTCCACCGCCTGGTCCGTATTTCGCCGTTCGATTCGGCGGCGCGCCGTCACACCAGCTTTTCAAGTGTGTGGACCTATCCGGTGATCGACGATACCATCGTGGTCGAGGTCGAGGATAAGGACCTTCGTGTCGATACCTATCGGGCATCCGGCGCTGGCGGTCAGCACATCAACAAGACCGACAGCGCCATCCGGATTACTCATATTCCGTCCGGTATCGTCGTGCAGTGCCAGAGCGACCGGTCGCAACATCGTAACCGGGCCTCGGCCATGGATATGCTGCGCGCCAGGCTATACGAGGCGGAAATCCGGCGGCGGGAGGAAACCGTTCAGGCCCAGCACGATGCCAAGACGGACATCGGCTGGGGCCACCAGATCCGGTCTTACGTCCTGCAGCCCTATCAGATGGTGAAGGATCTGCGGACCAATGTGGAGACCAGCAATACCCAGGCCGTCCTGGACGGCGATCTTGACGACTTTATGGCCGCGGCGCTCGCCGCACAGGTCGGCGATGGGATCAGCGATGTGGACGCAGGAGGGAAATCACCATGATTGTTCAGCAATCGATCGAGAAAAAATTGCGCGACGGCCTGTCTCCCGGTCATCTCCAGGTCATGAATGAAAGCCATATGCACAGCGTACCGGCCAATTCCGAAACCCATTTCAAGGTTGTGGTCGTGTCGGACTCCTTTGCCGGAAAGACCCGCGTCGCGCGTCATCAAACCATCAACCGCCTGCTCGCCGACGAGCTGGCCGGGCCGGTGCACGCCCTGTCCATCCAGGCCCACACGCCGGAGGAATGGACCGCGCGCGGCGGTGCCGTATTGGACTCGCCTGAATGTCTGGGCGGCGGGAAAGCGACATCCACCGGCTAATATCAACGTCCCTTGGTATAAGGCCTCGTTTCCCCTGCACAGCCTCGCTTTGCGGTTACACAAGAAATTCTGATATAAAATGATCTCGCTGGGCGGGTCGTTACAATTTGCCTGGCTCATGAATAATCTAGAACGGGGATGAGGATATGAGACGCAGTACCGACCGAATTCTGACAACCCACGTCGGCAGCTTGCCGCGGCCAGGCGAGTTGATCGAAATCATGATTGCGCAGGACAAGGGCGAGACCGTCGATGCCGCGTCTTTCGAGACCAAGTTAGAAAGCGCGGTTGGCAATGTGGTCAAGAAACAGGTCGAGCTTGGCGTCGATATCGTCGATGACGGCGAGTTTTCCAAACGCGGCTTCGCCGTCTATGCCCATGAACGGTTGGGCGGACTTGAACCAACCGGCAAAGCGCGGCCGTCGCCCTGGGCGGACTCACGGGAATCCCGGGCCTTTCCGGAATTCTACGCGCCGGAAAAGAGCGCCAAGGACAAGAAACCGACGCCCAGCACCATGCAGATGGCGTGCGTGGCGCCGCTGACCTACAAGGGCCAGGCGCTGTTGCAGCGCGATCTGGGCAATCTGCGCGCCGCCGTCGACGCCAACGGGGTCGAGGAGGCCTTCGTGCCGGCCATTTCGTGCTCCGATATCGCCGGTAACCAGGTGAACAAGCATTATAGCAGCGATGACGATTTCCTCTATGCCATCGCCGATGCCATGAACGTGGAATACAGGGCGATTGTCGATGCCGGGTTTTTGCTGCAGATCGATGATCCCCGGCTGATCAATTACTATGTGAAGAACCCGGATCTGAGCGTCGATCAATGCCGCGCCTGGGCCGAAGCGCAGGTCGAGGCGATCAACCATTCGCTCAAGGGTATCCCGGAAGACCGGGTGCGCTACCACACCTGTTACGGCATCAATATGGGGCCGCGTGTCCACGATATGGAGATGAAGGATTTCATCGATATCGTGCTGAAAATCAACGCCGGCGCCTATTCCTTCGAGGCCGCCAACCAGCGCCACGAACATGAATGGCGCCTGTGGGAGGACATCAAGCTGCCCGAGGGCAAGTTCATCATCCCCGGCGTCATCACCCATTCGGCGGTGCTGGTGGAGCATCCCGAACTGGTCGCCGAACGGATCATGCGGTTCGCCAGCGTGGTTGGGCGGGAGAATGTCATGGCCGGCGGCGATTGCGGGTTCGGCACCCAGGCCATGGCCGAGCCGGAGGTTCACCCGACCATCGTGTGGGCGAAATTCCAGGCCATGGCCGAAGGCGCCGCGATCGCCAGCAAGAAGCTTTGGTCCTAACCGACTAGCTTTTTCAAGTCTTCGGCCCAGGGGAAGGTCTGGGCGATGCCGCCCGCTTGTTCGATTTCGCGCTGGATCTGCGAGACGCGGCCCGGCGAGACCTTGCCGAGCCGGGCGACGTCGCGCAGCGGCACATTGCCGGCGCGGCGCAGCAGATAGATCGCGGCCCGGAACGGCTCAGGCTCTGCCCGGCGGTCGAGGATGGCGTCAACCGGCCGGTCGATTGCGCCGGCGACGGCGGTGAGGATCTGATCGGCGGTCGGCCGTACCGGGTTTGCCATCGCCGACGGCACCTGATCGAGCGGTAACCCCGCGATCCGGTCTTGCAGCCCGAGCAGAAATTCTTCGCCGCCAAGATAATGCCCGCCGCGCAGCATGTCCCACGGCGATGCGGCATCAGGCCAGGCGGCGACATAGTCGCGCCACGCGGTGCGCGACTCGTCGCCGGCCGCGCCACAGCAGGACAGCACAATATCCGTTGTCAGCCAGTCCGGCACATGGTCGCCGGTCGCCAGCGCCCCGTAACTCGACCAGCGCCACAGATCGACGCGGTTGACGGCCTCTGTGCGCACCGGGTTGCTCACCACATGGCGGGCGAGTTCCAGCAGATGCCGGTCCTTTTCGAACAGGATCGCCTTGTAGCGTCCCTGAAACAGATGGCCCTGCCGCCGATGGCGCCGGCCGAACCATTGCGAATACCGCATGTTGAGACGCCCCATGCCGCGACCCAGATTGGCCTCCGGCGTCTCGATCAATAAATGATAGTGGTTCTCCACCAGGCAGTAGCCATGGCACAGCCAGCCTTGCTGGGCGATTTCGCGGCCCAGCAGATCGAGGAACATCTTCGCGTCCTCGACATCCGTGAACAGGGCCTGCCCGCCATTGCCGCGCGCCGTCACGTGGTAGCACGCGCCGGGATATTCGATGCGAAGGGGACGGGACATGCGGACATCATACCCGAATCACCCCGGATGGATAAAGTGGTGACCCTCATGAAGGGGGG
>JAQBTY010000499.1 GCA_027624735.1 Pseudomonadota bacterium
TTTGACCGCAGGCAACCGCGCCATTTACGTCGCGGACGGGATGGCAACGATCCGCGGCACCGGCAACGGCGCCACGCTAAGCAAAAATTCAGCCTGGTTTTCCACAGATGATGTGACCGTCATGGCCGGAAGTGACGGTGCGCGGCTCCTCCGCTACGAACTGGTTGCCAACGGGGCCGCCGATAATGACGGTCTGGCAAAAGGCGATGGCGTCACCTCGGTCCACAAGCTTTCGGCGGCGGTCGATCTGGAACCGGGTAACGTGTATCTCTGGCGCTGCGACCGGGTGGATATCCCGCCCAGTGGCATTGCCTATACCCATGTTCATCAGGGTCCGGGTATCCGGTGCCTGCTCGAGGGCGGGTTCAAGGTCGAGACCGGCGGCGAAACGCATTATATTGCAGCCGGCGAACCATGGTTCGAAGCCGGTCCGGTGCCGGTCCTCGCCTATGCACCGGACGACAAGCCGGGCAATTTTTCGCGTGTGATGATCCTGCCGCGCACGCTCAAGGGGAAATCGTCGATTTCCTACGTGAACGACGAAGACAAGGACAAACCCAAGCGCCAGAAATACACCATCTTTCTGGACGAATTCATCGAGATATAGATCATGCCCGACACCGCTTCTTCCAATCTCCGCACCGGCGGACAAATCCTCGTCGATTGCCTGCGGCTTCATGGCGTCGACACGGTGTTCTGCGTGCCCGGCGAAAGCTATCTGGCGACGCTCGACGCATTCCATGATGTCCAGGACAGCATCAATCTGGTGGTGTGCCGCCAGGAAGGCGGTGTCACCAACATGGCCGATGCCTGGGGCAAGATGACCGGCAAACCAGGGATCGCCTTCGTCACGCGCGGGCCCGGTGCGACCAATGCGTCGGTCGGTATTCATACGGCGCATCAGGATTCGACGCCGCTGATCCTGTTCGTCGGCCAGATCGCCCGTGACATGGCGGAGCGCGAAGCGTTCCAGGAAGTCGATTACCGGCGGATGTTCGGCGAGATGACAAAATGGGTTGCCCAGATCGATAATCCCGCGCGGATCCCGGAAATGGTCAGCCGCGCGTTCCATGTGGCAACGTCCGGTCGCCCCGGACCGGTGGTGCTCGCCCTGCCCGAAGACATGCAGACCGAACGCGCCGACGCCGTTGACGGCCAGCGCTTCCACAGCGCGCAGGCCAATCCCGGCGCCGCCGATATGGAGAAATTCCGCGACATGCTGTCGACGGCGAAGCAGCCGCTCGTGCTGGCAGGCGGCGGCGGCTGGACCCAGGAAGCCTGCAACGATCTCACCGCCTTTGCCGAACGGAACGATCTGCCGGTGGCCGTGTCGTTCCGCCGTCAGGACCTGATCGACAACCGGCACCCGAACTATGCCGGCGTCATCGGTCTCGGCCTCAATCCGAAACTCAAGGCGCGGCTCGACGAGACCGATTTGCTGATCGTTCTCGGCCCGCAACTGGGCGAGATCGTTACCGGGGGCTATACCTATTTCAGCTTTCCCAAACCCAGGCAGACATTTGTCCATATCAGCGCCGGGGTCGACGAGCTCGGCAAGGTCTATCAGGCCGATCTCGGCATCAATTCGGGCATGGCCGAGTTCTGCGCGGCGGCGAAGGCCATGCAACCTGTCAAAGGGTCATGGGCCGGCCAGGCGGCGACTGCCCATGAAGACTACATGGCGTTCTCAACCCCGCCGGGGATGCCTGGCGACGTCAATTATTCCGAGATCGTCGGCTGGCTGAGCGACAATTTGCCGGAGGATTCGATCATCACCAACGGTGCGGGTAACTACACCGTCTGGGTCCACCGGTTCTTCCGCTACAAGCAGTACGGCACTCAGCTTGCGCCGCAATCCGGCGCCATGGGCTATGGCGTGCCGTCCGGCGTGTCGGCCGGCGTCCGCCACCGCGACCGGGTTGTCGTTTCGTTCAGCGGCGATGGCTGCTTTCAGATGAACGGCCAGGAAATCGGTACCGCGGTCCAGCAGGGCGTGAAGGTGATCTTCGTGGTCGTCAATAACGGCATGTACGGCACCATCCGCATGCATCAGGAGCGCCACTACCCCGGCCGGGTGGTGGCGACGGACCTGATCAACCCGGACTTCGCCGCACTGGCCGAGGCGCATGGGGCGTTGGGCCAGGTGGTGACTGAGACCAGCCAGTTTCCGGATGCGTTTGAGCGGGCGCTCAACGCCGGACGGGCGTCGCTGATCGAGCTGCGGATCGATCCGGACGGCATCACCACCCGCGATACCCTGTCGGCCATCCGCCAGCGGGCCCTGGAGGCGCGGTCATGACCGTCACCCTGAACGGTCTGGACGATTTCGGCCTCAGTCAGTTCCGCCGGGTGGCCTGGGACGGTGAGGCGGTGGCCATCGGCGCCGATGGCGAACGGGCCATGGCCCGGTCCCGCAGCGCCTTCATGGCCTATGTGGATGACCCCGAGGGGGTGGTCTATGGCGTCACCAGCGGCTATGGCGATTCCGCCGGCCAGCACCTTGATGCGGCCGGCCGCCAGGCCATGGCCGAATCGCCCCCCTATCATCTGGGGGTCGGCTTCGGTCCGGCCTATCCGCTGCGGCTGGCCCGCGGCATCCTGTTCGCCCGTCTGGCCAATTTCGTCAGCGGCCTGTCGGCGGTGCGCCCGCGCCTGGCGCATGAGGTGGCGGC
>JAQBTY010000500.1 GCA_027624735.1 Pseudomonadota bacterium
CCGCGTGTTCGACCCGAGCTTCGTCCAGGGCGTGATCGATCTTTATCATTCGCTGCAAAACAACGACCGGGCGCTGGCCGTGCATGCCTATGAAACCTGGGGCTTCCAAAATTTGTCGAACGAGGTGCTGGATGTCCTCAATCTGTGGGCCGAATTCGTCTATGCGCCCCTGCTGGAGGACCGCAAGCGGCTGATCCAGGAAGGCGGCGGCACACAATATGGCGCCCATGTGGCTGCCAGGGTGCATCGCGAGCTGCACACGCTCGGCGGCGTCAAGCCGCCGCGCGAATTCGTCCTGATGGACCGCGCCGCTATCGGCCTCGGCTCGGTGTTCACCCACCTGTCGGCAAAAATCAACTGGCACCAAATGTTCCACGATCTGATCGGCGATTTCGACGTGAAGATTATGGCGAAACGTCAGGCGGCTGCATTGAAAAAGGCCAAGGTGCCGGCGCCCGAATAAGGTCGTATGGCTGGCGGGCCAACCCCTTTTGTCCCAGTCGCAAGGCCTGAATTTGCCTCAACAGCGGAAGTCGCCTTACCCGCCCTAAGAGTCCGAGTTGACCTATTTGAGACATTCGGTCTCAATAGGGCAGTGCCGGCCCAAACAGGGTTGAGGCAGACAACCCCGCCCCGTAGCCTCGACGGATGACGAATCCGTTCCGCTATTTCAAGGGCTAATCCGCGGTGATCCGCCTCACGTTCATGAGGTAGATCCGTCAACCCCTGTCGCCGAGGCAGGTCGAAGGGCATTGAACCGTCGAGTCGGTGGCTGGAGCGGGCGAGCAAGCATAATTCAACAGGAGGAGATACCGATGCTGAAGGGAAAAATAGCCGTCGTGACCGGTGGCGGACAAGGTATTGGCAAGCATGCCGCCAAGACTCTCGCTGAAAACGGTGTCAAAATAGTGATCGCCGATATCAATCAAGATGCGGCCGAGAAAGCCGCCGCGGAATTGAGCGCGCTCTCGGAAACGACAGCCGTTTCGCTGGATGTACGCAACGAAGACGACGTGCGGCGCGCGTTCGACACGGTGACGAAAAAATTCGGCGGCGTCGACATCCTCGTAAACAACGCAGGAATCGTGCCTCACTTTCGTTGGGGTGTGCCTCGCTGGCCGCACATAAGCGACATGCCGGTCGAGTTTTGGGATCGGGTCATTCGCACCAATCTCTACGGCACGTTTTTCTGCACCAAGCACGCAATCCCGCACCTGAAGCACCGGAACGGCGGTCATATCATCAACCTCTATGGCGGCGGCGGGACCACGCCGCCCGGCGCCCTGACTTACATGGTGACAAAGGATGCAATCAGAACCTTTACGCGCTTCGTCGCAGAGGAGGTCAGAGCGTCGAATATATGCGTTGTATCGTTTTCACCCCGTTTCGCCATCGCCACCGAGACGGCCCCCCAGACCGCCAAAGAAACCATGCCAGGACCGGATGTACTCGGCAACGCCTTCGTGCTGGCCGCTCAGCTGTCCC
Organism: Pseudomonadota bacterium; assembly: GCA_027624735.1. GTDB lineage: Bacteria > Pseudomonadota > Alphaproteobacteria > MPNO01 > UBA2964 > JAQBTY01. The sequence goes on from JAQBTY010000500.1 coordinate 1,486, forward strand.
TGGAATCGAGCGGACAGTGCCTCGCGCACGAAGACGGAAAACTCGTCAAAGAAGACCCTATGGAGGGATAGCCGACATCGGCCCGGATGACTTCGAAACACGGTCAACCGGATCTTTTTGAACTGTCCACTGAAATGGGACAAGACCAGAGGGCGGAAGTAAGGTTAGCCGCTGCCGGGCGAACTGACGTTCTATTAGCAAGGGCCGCTTCTGGCGTGATTCCGTCGTGGATTGAAGCTATTATGGTAGCGAGAACAGGCCCTAGACCAACAATGCCAATCTGGAGAACACGTCATGGCGGAGACCCTGACCAACGATCAGGTAAAACAATTCGAAGAGGACGGATTCCTGTTCCCCTACGACGTCTACACGCCTGAAGAAGCTGCCGCGCTTTATGCAAAATACGCGAAGCTCGAGGAAACGCTCGGTGAGGAGCCGCAAAAGCGGTTTCGTATCAAGGCTCAGCTGCCCTTTCCGTGGTTGTGCGACGTCGTCCGCCATCCCCGGCTGCTCGATGCCGTGGAAGACCTGATCGGCCCCGATATTCTGTGCTGGGGCGCGGCCTTTTTTACAAAAAAAAGCCAACGATCCGCGATTTATCTCCTGGCACACGGACAGTTTCATCTACGGGTTCGAGCCGGCGGAAACGGTGACGGCGTGGCTTGGATTCAATGACTCGACCCTTGAATCGGGTTGTCTCAAATATATACCGGGCTCGCATAAGACTATCGCTCAGCACGAAATACGCCCCGACCCGAACAATCTCGCATCGCTCGGGCAAAATGTGATCGATGTGCCGGAAGATAAAGCGGTCGATGCCGTGCTGCGTGCCGGCCAGGTCGTGTTTCATCACGAAAGTGTCGTTCACAGCTCTACGCCGAACCGGTCAAATCATCCGCGCATCGGATTTTCGATTCATTATGTCGCGCCGCATGTGCGCGAAATGCGGTTTGAAGGCGCGACCGCGATGCTGCTGCGGGGCCGGGACCAATACGGCTACTGGGGCGCCGATCCGGAACCCCGGAAAGACCTCGATCCCGTCTGCATCGCGGCGATGGATGCGACGCGTGAGAAATTCATAAGGACGACCGAGAAAAAGATCGCCGCCGGTGGGCGGTCTTATACCAAGTCCCGCTGATCACAACCGATGGGCCCATTCTCGGTGCCCGATTGACATGAT
>JAQBTY010000052.1 GCA_027624735.1 Pseudomonadota bacterium
GAGTTCGTCCAGTTTTTCCCCATCGGCCATCTGGCGCCGCGCCTGGTGGGGATGGACCCTATCATGTGGGATCCGTTCCGTTACAAGGTCGGCGGTCGGCTGCTGAATGGCAATTTCGAGGAATTCATCCACAATTACGGCGCGTCCGATGGCGGCACCTATACCGCGCGGCGCGATGTGGCGTCCTTCGCCATCACGCGCGAGGTGGAGGCCGGCCGCGGTTCGCCCCATGGCGGGGTGTGGCTGAGTTTCGAGCATATTCCGGACGATGTGATGAAGGACAAGTTCGGTCCCATGATCGGCCGTCTCGCCAAAAACGGTATCGATCTGTCCAAATCCGCCATCGAGGTCTCGCCCATCGCGCACTACCACATGGGCGGTGTCCGGGTAGATGACGAAATGCGCACCCGCGTGCCGGGTCTGTTCGCCGCCGGTGAAGCGGTGGGCGGCGCCAACGGGGCGACGCGGCTCTCCGGCAATGCGATTACCGAAGCCTTCGTGTTCGGCGAACGCGCCGGGCGGTTTGCCGCGTCGCATGCGGCCAAAAACAAGAATGGGCGGTCTCGGCGTGCTGTCGATGAAGCGTCGGCGATTGCGGCCCTTGCCGAGCCGCGCGATCAGATAAAACCCGGCGCCAGGCTGGATGCCGGCGCGGCGGCGCTGATGAAGGAACTACAGGCCTTGATGTGGGACAAGGTTGGGCTGTTCCGCACCGGTCCGGTGCTCGAGGAAGCGCTGGCCCGTATCCGCGAGATGCAGCGGGACGATATGACGCGGATGGCGATCCCCGACGATTCCCCTTTCAATCAGGCGCTGCTCGACTGGTATGAGCTGCGCGCCGCCCTGCTGTGCGCCGAAGCCGTGACCTTGTCGGCGATCAACCGGACAGAAAGCCGCGGCGCGCATCAGCGCGAAGACATCCCCGATGCGTCGCCTGAGTTTGAGCGGAACCAGACGATTGCTCTGGAAAAGGGGGAGCTGGTCGCCGGCTGGGCGGAGGTGCCGCGGATTTCCTATACGCTGGAAGAAAAAAAGGCGGCCGTGGTATGAGCGATAAATTACACACGACCCTGAAAGTGCAACGCGGCGCCGCGGGCGAGGAACCGCGCTTTGACAGTTTCGACGTTCCGTTCGAGGAAGGCGCGTCGGTCCTCGACGCGCTTGTGTGGGTTCGCGCCAACCTGGATGCGTCGCTTGCCTTCCGCTATTCCTGTTTCAACGCCAATGCCTGCAAGGAATGCATGGTGCGGGTCGACGGCAAGACCGAATACGCCTGCACCGCGCGTCTGCAAACCGGCACCGTGACGGTCGAACCGCTCGCCAAAAAACGCCTGATCCGCGATCTGGTGACCGACATCGTCCCGCCGAAGGAACGGCTCAGTGGTTTAGAAGAAACGTAGGGGCGGGTCTGAGACCCGCCCGTTCTGGGCGTGATCTGCCACCTGCGGGCCGGTCTAAGACCGGCCCCTCCATGATTGGTTGGCAGAAATACCTAAGCCGCCGCCGGTTTTCCGGCCCGTACCATCTCCGCCAGCCGCGACGGCGTAACCGGGGCTTCGGCGATGTGGACACCGAACGGCGACAGGGCGTCTTCGATGGCGGAGATCACGGCGGCGGCGGCGGGGACGGTGGAGCCTTCGCCGGCGCCCTTGACCCCCAGCGGGTTCAGCGGTGACGGGCTTTCCAGGAAACCGACGGTGAAGTTGGGCACTTCGGGCGCGCTGGGCAGCAGATATTCGCCGAAATTGGTGGTCACCGGCTGGGCGTCCGCGTCATAGCCCATCCATTCGAACATGGCGTTGCCGATGCCATGGGCGACACCGCCGGTCACCTGGCCGGTAACGATGGTCGGGTTTATCAGCACCCCTGAATCGTGAATGATGGTGTAGTTCAGGATCTTGACGCCGCCGGTCTCGGGATCCGCCTCCACCTCGCAAATATGGCAGCCATAGCAATAGCACAGCGGATCCGTCAGGAAATTCTTGGTTGATTCGAGCCCCGGCGTCATACCGGCCGGCAGCGCGTAGCCCGGCGTACCGGCGACAGCGTGCGCCACTTTCCCTAGCGATACCGACATATCCGGCACGCCCTTGACGCGGATTTCCGAACCCTCGATTTCGAGATCCTCTTCCGATGCCTCCAGAATGTGGGCGGCGATCTTGAGCGCCTTGTCGCGGACCTCGATGGCGGCGAGATGCGCCGACGACCCGGCGGTGATGGTCTGGCGGCTGCCGAACCCGCCCATGCCCATGGGAATGGGGCCGGTGTCGCCGGCGACCACGTCGATATTGCTCATGTCGCCGCCGAGCTGTTCGGCGACCACCTGCGCCATCATGGTATGAGTGCTTTGTCCCATGGCGGCGGCGCCGGTATAGACCGAGATCTTGCCGGACGTGCCGATGCGCACCGTGGCGGTCTCGAACGGGCCGCGGCCGGTGCCCTTTACGCCGAACGAAATACCGATACCGAGATAGCGTCCGTTCGCCCTCGCTTCCTGCTGGCGGGTGGCAAATCCGGCATAGCCGGCGGCCTCCTTGGCCATGTTCATGGCCTTGGGAAAATCGCCTGAATCATAGGTGATATTCACCCCGGCCCTGGTTTTCAGCGGCTTCTTGTAAGGCATCTCGTGGCCCGGGATCATGTTCTTCTCGCGCAAGTCGGCGCGATCCATTCCCAGTCTCCGCGCGGCATGGTCCATGAGCCTTTCCATCACGAAGGTGCCCTGCGGGTGACTGGCGCCGCGCACCGGCGCGCAGGGGACCATGTTGGTGAAGACCAGAATCTGGTCCATGCGATAATTGGGAATCTTGTAAGGTCCGGGGACGCAGGCGGCGGCGTTGAAGGGCAGGGTGATGCCCTGAATGGTGTAGGCGCCATGATCGTGAATCATGCGCCCGCGGACGCCCTGGATCATGCCGTCATTATCCAGCGCGATTTCCGCTTCCCAGTACTGGTCGCGCTCCTGAACGGTGGAGACAAAGTGTTCACGCCGGTCTTCGATCCATTTTACCGGCCGGCCGCACAGCTTGGCGGCGAGAGCGACCACCAGCTCTTCCGAATAAAACACGAATTTCGGCCCGAAACCGCCGCCCACATCGGGGGTTATGATTCTGACCTGGTTTTCATCAAGACCGAGCAGCTGGACGATGAAGCCGTGGACCAGATTGGGCATCTGGGTGGAATTCCATAGCGTAATGCGATCTTCCATCGCATCGTAGCGCCCGACCGCGCCGCGGCATTCCATGGGGTGGCCGCTGCCGCGATGCTGCCAGATTTCCTCGCGGTAGACATGCGGCGCGGTGGCAAAGGCAGCATCCACATCGCCATATTGCTGCACCATGGTCATCATGACATTGCTGTCGATATCGCTTTTGGCCAGGGGTGAGCCGGGCTCCAGCGCCTTTTTGCAATTGCCGACGGCCGGCAGCGGCTCCCAATCTATGTCCACCAGGGCGATGGCGTCTTCGGCGATATGGCGGGTTTCCGCGATGACGATCGCGACGCATTCCCCGGCATAGAGCGCCTCGTCGCGGACCAGCACCGCCGGCCCGGCGGTTTCCACGTTAGGGACCCCGGAAGGGAATTCGACCGGCAGCTTGTCGCTGGTCAGATAGGGTTCCAGATCGGCGAAGGCATAGACCGCGATGACGCCGTCCATCGCAACGGCTGCGCTTTTGTCGATGGAACGAAGACGGGCGTGGGGGAACGGGCTGCGGACGAAGGCGGCATTCGCCATTCCGGCAAAGCGGATATCGTCGACAAAATGGCCGCGGCCGCGAAGAAGGGCGGGGTCTTCCAGACGATTGACCCGATTGCCGAATATTTTTCCCGCCATGATTCTGTATGTCCCCGACAGTTTCCAATCTCAGGGCGGGAAATGTAGTCTGTCGGTGCGCCCCTGTCATCCGGGCGTCATGTACAGGAATGGGAAAATGGGCTGTTGGCGCCGGCGGAGTCTTTATTCGGCGGCGGCGGATTTCTTGCCGGGATTGCCGCCTTCGACCTGCTGAATGGCGAACAGATAGTCGGGATCCAGCTTCCAGCGATTGACCACCTTCTTCGCGGTATCCAGGCGCAGGCGGTCGAAAAATTTCATGACCCGGGCGACCTCATCGGGGTCGACGGTCTTGTCGCCGGGACGCGCGGCCCGGCTCAGCAGGAACAGCGAGCCGAAATCCGGCTTGGTCAGTTCCGCCGCCTTGCAGGCGATGGCGAGGCCTTCTCCACCCGGCTCGTAGATCAGCCGGCGCACCAGATTGGTCCGCAGCCCGGTAAGCTGGGCGAACATGCCTTCGAACATGCGCACCTCGCCCTTGCGCAGGGTCTGGAGCAAAAGCATCGGCGTAATGGCGTTGGTTGCGGCGAGCTTGCGGGCCAGATCCATCGAATGGGTATCGATGATCTCGCCTTCCGATGACGCGGCCCGTGCCGCTGGCGCCGGGTTCCCGCCGAGCAGATCCTTGATGGTGCTTTCGATCGTCTGGTCCAGTTCGGCTGGATCGATCTTGTATTCCTCGACAATATGCTTGCGCAGCGCGGCGGACACCCACCAGTACATCCGCTTGGCGAGATGGGGGCTGAAATCCGGCCGGTCGAGCAACGGCAGCTGATAGGGCTCCCGGGATTTTGATTCGTTGACCAGAAACTCCAACGTATTGTCGGAGATCGTGGCCTTTTCATTTTCGATCAGGGTCTTGATAACCTTGACGTTACCGGTTTCCACCAGCGCATCGGACACCGCTTCCGAGACATTGTTCCGCATGGCGATCGTGAGCTGATGCTCGAAGGTGCGATGTTGGATGATCTCGATCAGTTCGAGATCCTGGAGCACTTCGCTGCTGCGCAGAATTTCGTGAGCGACGTCAATTTCATCGTTCGCGAGAATGGCGACCAGGTCGTGCGGGGCATTCTTTTCCACGGCCAGCCGGTCGGCCAGGGCCTTGCGAACCGACTGCTCGACGTCGTGGATCAGTTGCTGCAGGATGGCGGCCATCAGATCGCGTTCGCGCTCGTTGGTGGCAGCCTTTTCCTCGAAGAAAAGATCGCCGACCACCTGCACCAGGCGCGTGCGTCCGCTCACGGATTTATCGCGCGCCAAGTCTAGCAGGTCCTGCATTTCCAATTCAGGTGAAGCTGGCATCCGTCACGTCGTCTTTTCAATCCAATGATCGCGTTAGTCGCTACCTCCTAGAGTCGTTTAGGCCGATTAAATTTAGGTTAAATAAGTCCTCGAAACGGAAGTAAATCAGTTGATTTCTGCTTACCAGGTAAAATATTAACGATACCCGTCAAGGTCGTCTTAACGATCCGGCGGTTAGGATGTGCAAAATCGATGTAGCTGGCGAAGGAACAACCAACCGATGAACATCGCTCCGGGAAGTGCATTTTTCCAGACCGTACAGGGATCGGCCGCCAGTTCCGGCGCCAGCGCGGGCGGAGGGGCGGCAGCTCAATCGGTACAGGCGTCATCGCCTGCGTCCTCCGCGACTGACCGCCAACGCACGGCGCCTGCCAATATCCAGATGACTCAGCAGCTGCGCGCAGGCCCGCCGGGCACCAATCTCAATATTATTGTCTGAATTATTGTCTGATCGAGCGGCTGGTTCCGCAGGCCCGAAGGGCTGTCCCGGCGGTTATTGACTCTTGCCAGCTCTTAAGGATCGGGCGAGACTCGCCCATGCAAAGCGGTAAATCCGATAATGAGTCTGGCGGGCCTTCGGTCCGCGCAATCCCGGATGGCGATACCCATGAACGGCTGATTTGCCCCGATTGCGGGTTCGTCAACTATGAAAATCCGAAGGTCGTGGTGGGCGCGGTCGCCCTGTGGAAGGGCAGGATCTTGCTCTGCCGCCGGGCCATTTTGCCCCGCAAAGGCTATTGGACGCTGCCCGCGGGCTATATGGAACTTCATGAGACACCCGATGAAGGCGCCCGGCGCGAAGCCTGGGAGGAAGCCCGCGCAACATTGGAAATGCGCGGTTTGCTGGCGGTCTATTCGATTCCCCGGTTGAGCCAGGTCCAGCTTATCTATCTTGCAGACCTGGTAAATGCCGATGTGTCCGCTGGCGAAGAAAGCCTGGAAGTTCAGCTGTTTTCCTGGGATGAAATCCCGTGGGACGACATTGCGTTTCCGTCGGTTACCTGGGCCCTGAACCATTATGCCGAGCTCGAAGATTCCACCAGTTTTACCCCCCGCAGCAACCCGCCCGGCGAGTTTGGGCAGATGGAATAGGCCCGACAGCGTCACACAGGCGTGTCGGGCAGCCCCATCAGATTGCGGGCAAACACTGTGGCGTCGAACGGCTGGAGGTCGTCCACGCCCTCGCCGACACCGATGGCATGGACCGGCAGGGAAAATTTCTCGGCGAGCGCGACCAGCACGCCGCCGCGCGCGGTACCGTCGAGCTTGGTCACCACCAGCCCGGTGACCTCGGCCATCTGCTTGAAGGCTTCGACCTGGGAATGGGCATTTTGGCCGACCGTCGCGTCGAGCACCAGCAGGCAGCTATGGGGCGCGGTCGCATCCTGTTTGCGTAGCACGCGATTGATTTTGCCGAGCTCGCCCATCAGATCTTCGCGGTTTTGCAGCCGTCCGGCGGTGTCGATCAGCAGCAGGTCGGCGCCGTCGCGGCGCGCCTGCGCCAGTGCTTCGAAGGCGAGACTGGCTGCATCGGCGCCGGGTTCTTTCGCGATCACCGGGCAGCCGGTCCGCTCGCCCCAGATCTTGAGCTGATCCACTGCCGCGGCGCGGAACGTGTCGCCGGCGGCCAGCATGACCGACAGGCCCTGGTCGCGGTGATATTTGGCGAGCTTGCCGATGGTGGTGGTCTTGCCCGATCCGTTGACACCGACCACCAGCACCACATGGGGCCGGTGTGCCGCATCGGGCGCGAAGGGTATCGCCACGCCTGCCAGAATGCCGGCGATGTCGGTGGCCAGCGCCTCGCGCACTTCGGTGTCGGATATTTCCTTGTCGAACTTGTCCTCGGCCAGCCTGGCGGTGAGCTTGGCCGCGGTGGCTACACCCAGATCGGCTGAAATTAGCGCCTCCTCCAGCGCATCCAGCGTCGGCTGATCGAGCTTTCGCCGGGTCAGCGCCGCGGCGATGGAGCCGGTGAGCTGCGACGATGTCCGGCTCAGCCCGTCCTTGAGACGCCTTAGCCAGCCGTTTTTTCTCGCGGCTGTTTCGTCCCCTGTCGCGGCGCTCATGTCAGCACCGCCGCCATTAGCCGTTTGCCATCCTGGCTCTGGACGCGGGCGGCGACGACCGAACCCGGCGCCGCGTCGTGATCGATATCGACCGGCAGGTAATGTTCGCAATGGCCGGAACGGTCCTTTTCCACCAGGACCGAGATCGCCTGGTCTTCGCGGTTCGCCAGAAGTTGCGCCATCTGGCGCGCGCCGGCCGCGCGCAGTTTCGCCGCGCGCTCGCGGCGGATGCCCATGGGGACCTGCGGCATGTTGGCGGCGGGGGTGCCTTCGCGCGGTGAATAGGGAAACACATGCAGATGAGTGAGGCCGCATTCGTCGATCAGGGCCAGCGTGTTGCCGAACATGGCATCGGTTTCGGTGGGAAAGCCGGCGATCAGGTCCGCGCCCAACGCCGCGTCGGGCCGCAGCCGGCGGATTTCCGCACAGATCGCCACCGCATCGGCGCGGTTGTGGCGCCGCTTCATGCGCTTGAGGATCATATCGTCGCCGGCCTGGATGCTGAGATGAAAGAACGGCAGCAGCCGGGGCTCGGCGCCGATCAATCCCATGAGCTCGTCATCCACCTCCACCGGGTCGAGTGACGACAACCGCAGCCGCGACAGCTCAGGGACATGCATCAGCAGCCGCCGGGTCAGCGACCCGAGCGAGGGCCTGCCCGGCAGTTCGCTGCCGTAATCGGTCAGATCGACACCGGTCAGCACCACCTCGCGGTAGCCGTTATTGACCAGCAGCCGGACCTGGCGCACCACTTCCGCGACCGGCACCGACCGGCTTGGACCGCGGCCAAACGGAATGATGCAGAAAGTACAGCGATGATCGCAGCCCTGTTGCACCTGGACGAAGGCGCGCGCCTTGCCGTCGAAGCCGCCGATCATATGGTTGGCGGTCTCCCGTACCGACATGATGTCATTGACGGCAATTCGTGGCGTCGCGGCACCGTCCTTGCCCCCGATGCCCAGGGCGGTCCAGCTTTCCGCCATCAGCTTTTCGGCATTGCCCAGCACGGCGGTCACTTCGGCCATGGCGGCATAGCGGTCGGGATTGATCTGGGCGGCGCATCCGGTCACCACGATACGCGCGTCCGGGTGCGCCCGGCGCGCGCGCCGGATCGCCTGGCGCGCCTGGCGTTCGGCCTCGCCGGTTACCGCGCAGGTATTGACCACGATTACATCATCCAGCTTGGCGTCGGTGGCATGATTACGAATGACCTCGGATTCATAAGCGTTGAGCCGGCACCCGAAAGTAAGGATTTCGGGGCCGCTCATGCGAATAAATCCGCAGCAAGACTGCCGGTGAAACTAATCGCGGCGGGTCCCGTCATGATCACGTGATCATCGGCGCGCCAGTCGATCGCAAGGCTGCCGCCATCCACCTGCACTTTTACCCGCCGTCCGGTGAGCCCGCGCCGGTGCGCCGAGACCGCGGCCGCACAGGCGCCGGTGCCGCAGGCGAGCGTCAGCCCGACACCGCGTTCCCACACCCGCAGGCGCATTGTGGCGTCATCGACAATTTGTGCGACGCCAATATTGGCGCGCTCCGGAAACAGCGCGTGATGTTCCAGCCCCGGCCCCAATTCTTCGATGGGGATCGCGTCCAGATCGTCCACGAAAAAGACGCAGTGAGGATTGCCTATGCTGGCTGCGGCGGGATCGCTGAGCGGGCCCGCGGCAAGGTCGAGATGCAGCGTGTCCGCCTCGGCGGCGAGCGGAACATCCCGCCAGCCGAGACCCGGTCGGCCCATATCGACCGACACAGCGTCCCCCGGCGCGTCTTCGGCGATCAGGATGCCGGCGCCGGTCTGGATTCGCACGGGTCCGCGCGCACCTTCCTTCATCAACAGGGCGGCGACGCAGCGGGTCGCGTTGCCGCAGGCGTCGACCTCGCCGCCATCGGCATTGTGGATGCGCATGAACACATCCGCCGCAACATCGTTTTCTGCCGGTTCCATGACGATGAACTGATCGCAGCCGACACCGGTGCGCCGCGCCGCAATGGCGCGCACAGCCTCAGGCGTCAGCACGATGGGCCGGTCGCGGGCATCGATCACGACAAAATCATTGCCCAGCCCGTGCATCTTGGTGAACGGAACATCAATCATAGCCGCCTTATAGGGTGCCTACCCCGCCCTAGTCCACCGGTTTACGCGGCCAAGGGTCCCCGTTAGTCGTCCTTACCGCGTTTGACCCGGTAAGGACGAGAAGAGACAGAGGTATCCCCCCGGGGCGTTCTCGCGATTAGGCCGGATCGCGAAAGGGCATGACACCCAAATAGCTGCTCTTGCCGATGTTGACGCCGTTGTGGCGCAGGATTGCGTGAACCATCGTTGCATGGAAATAGAAGTTCGGAATGACATGCTGGATCAGGAATTCGTGACCCGAGAGTGATTTTCCGTTCCAGCGAGGCTGCGAAATCCGCCGCTCCGCCGCTCCTGCGAAGCGCTCGGATGAGAAGCCGTCCAGATAGGCGATAACGCTTTCGATGCGGCTTTTGATCTCAGTGATCGTCTGCTCGGTATCGGCATGCGCCGGGGCGTCTTTCTCGGTGTCGGTGAGCCGCGCGGCGCCAAGCTTTGCCGTGTCGCAGGCGACTTGCACCTGGCGTGTCAGGTTGAATTGGTCGGGCGCCAGACGTGATTGCAGCAGAACGCCAACATCGAACTTCTTTTCTTCCGCAAATTTTTCGGCTTCATCCAGGATAGCCAGCAGATTGCCCAGCATCTTGGTGAACTGGGGAACAACTAAGTCGTAGATCATGATGAACCTTTGAATGTTTGATTGGACGTGGTTTGGGGTGCTTACGGGGTCTTGCCGGAGGTTGAGACGGGGCCGCGGTCTTTGCGGCCCCGTCATGCGGTCGGTGGCTAGATTTCCTTAGTACTCCATATCGCCCATGTTGGGGGTATTTCCGCCCTTTGCCGGCTTCTCCGCGACCATGGCTTCCGTTGTGATCAGGAGAGCAGCCACGGAGGCGGCATTCTGCAACGCCGCTCGGACCATCTTTGTCGGGTCGATGATGCCGGCCTTCACCAGGTCGGTATATTCCCCGGCCTGAGCATCGAAGCCATAGTTGGGATCGTTGCTCTCGAGGAGTTTGCCGACCACGACGGCGCCGTCAATTCCGGCGTTGTTGGCAATCTGGCGTGCCGGCCATTTTAGTGCACGGCGCACAATGTCGACGCCGATCTTTTGGTCGTCATTGACATAGTTGGGGCCGCCGAGTGCGTTGGAAGCCCGCAGCAACGCCACACCGCCACCGGCGACGATACCTTCTTCCACGGCCGCCCGGGTAGAGTTCACCGCGTCGTCGACACGGTCTCTCCTTTCCTTTACCTCGACCTCCGTCGCGCCGCCCACCTTGATGATGGCGACACCGCCCGCGAGCCTTGCAAGCCGTTCCTGCAGATTTTCCCGGTCGTAGTCCGACGTCGTCTCCTCCATCTGCGCCCGTATCTGCTTGCAGCGTCCCTCGATGCCAGACTTCTTGCCGGCGCCGCCAACGATTGTCGTGGTGTCCTTCACAACGACAATCTTGTCCGCCTTGCCGAGCATGTCGAGGGTAACGTTCTCCAGCTTTACTCCTAGATCGGCGGAGACGACCTGGGCGCCGGTCAGCGCTGCGATGTCTTCCAACATGGCTTTCCTGCGATCACCGAAACCCGGCGCTTTCACCGCCGCGACCTGCAAGCCGCCTCGCAGCTTGTTGACCACCAAGGTGACCAACGCTTCGCCATCGACATCCTCGGCGATGATCAGGAGCGGCTTGGCGGACTGGACCACCTGCTCGAGCAGCGGCAGGAAATCCTGCAGGTTCGAGAGCTTTGTCTCGAACAGCAACACATACGGTTTTTCGAGTACCGCCTGCATTTTCTCGGCATTGGTGACAAAATATGGCGAGATGTATCCACGGTCGAACTGCATGCCGTCGACGATTTCGAGCTCGGTGACCATGCTCGTCGCTTCTTCGATGGTAATCACGCCTTCTTTACCGACTTTACGCATTGCCTCGGCGATAAGCTCGCCGATCGCGCGATCGCCGTTGGCTGAGATCGTGCCGACCTGGGCAATCTCTTTATCGGTTTTCACCGCCTTGCTGGCGGATTTAACATGTGCGACCGCCTGCGCGACCGCCATATCGATACCGCGCTTGAGGTCCATCGGATTTCTGCCGGCGGCGACGGCCTTGGCGCCTTCGCGGAAAATGGCCTGAGCGAGCACCGTTGCCGTCGTCGTGCCGTCACCCGCCTCGTCATTGGTCTTGCTCGCGACGTCGCGCACCAGCTGGGCGCCCATGTTTTCGAATTTGTTGGAAAGTTCGATTTCCTTGGCAACCGTGACGCCGTCCTTGGTGACCCGCGGCGCACCCCAGGATTTAGCGATCAGGACGTTGCGCCCCTTGGGGCCGAGCGTGACCTTGACCGCGTGCGCCAGGATGTCGACGCCCTTCAGCATCAGGTCGCGCGCGTCGGTACTGAACTTGATTTCCTTAGCCATGTCGTTGTGTCCTTGCTAGTTCAGGCGGCCTTGCGGGCGCTTTTCGCAGCCCGGGCCTCTATGATTCCCATGATGTCGGATTCCTTCATGATCAGCAGCTCGTCGCCGTCGATCTTGGTTTCGGATCCCGACCATTTACCGAAAAGCACGCGATCGCCGACTTTGACATCGAGGGGGATCAACTCGCCTTTTTCGTTCAGGCTGCCCGGTCCGACGGCCAGAATCTCACCTTCCATCGGCTTTTCCTTGGCCGTGTCCGGGATGATGATGCCGCCCGCGGTTAGTTTTTCTTCTTCGACCCGTCGAACAAGCACGCGATCGTGCAGAGGACGAAACCCCATGATCTTTGATCCTTACAGATATAGAAATTTTGCGGAAATGCAGGCCCGGTTAGCACTCTTGCTCTCTGAGTGCTAACCGGGTTCTGTCTACATGGGCCAGATTAAGGTGCGTTGCAAGGGACGGCTTGCGGTCAGGGCAAAATAAATATCTGCGGCGGCCAAAAAAAGGGCGGGGCGGTGGGCAAAAAAAGGGCGGGGCGCCCAGGCAGCCCCGCCCGTCTTTAGAGTGATCGCTGATTAAGGCTGCTGGCCGGCCGCCATCTTGAGCTGGTCGAAACCGGCCTTTTGGCCATGGATTGGCAGCACGGTCGCGATGTCGAGCTTTAGCCGCACCAGATTTTCCCATAAATTGGCGGTGAACGGGTCGACCTTCTTCGCCGGCTCTTTAAGAGTGGCCCGCGCACTGTAGGCATCGGCGACGCTCAGGATCTTTTCGTTCGGCAGGTAAATGACATAGAGCCCGTTATTGTGGGCATTACCGATGAGCCGGTGCATTTCCACCGTACGGCTGCCGTCCGTGAAGACGTGCTTGTCGCCGAGGGGGATGAATTTGGCCCGTTTCCCGGAAATGGCATAGGCATCCGGTTTGATACTGTCCTTGCCGCCATAGGCCGCCTTGAAGAACTTCACGTTGTCTTTGAAGGTGGCGATCGCGATCCCTTCGGACGCCGCGGCCCGCAGCCCGCCCGAATGGTCGAAATGCAGATGGGTATTCAGCACCGTGCGGATCGGCTTACCGGGTATGGTTTTGCGAACCTCACCCAGCACCGCCAGGGTGCGGCCGTCACCCAGCGGGGCTTCCACCAGCAGCACGTGATCTTTCATTTCGATAGCGACGCTGTTGTGCGAGCCGCCCCGGACGAACCACACGCCGTCCGCGGCCTTCTCCATGGTCACGCGCCCGCCACCGCTACCGAGACCGTCCGGCACGGCAATGTCGGCCGCGGCGTTGGCATTTACCGAGTTTATGGTGACGTCGAGGGTGGTGAAACCGGCCGACGAGACCTTGATTTTAGTCGGGAATTTTACGCCGTTGAAATTCTTGTAGCCCGAATAAACCGTGCGCACCGGCATGTCGCCATAGACCGGATTGAACATGGTGGAATCGACGCCCCGCAGCATGTTGTTCTTATCGAACCAGGCGGTTGCGCGAAATGCGCCCTTGGCGCTAAACGAGACGGTTTTGAAATTTTTGCCGCCGGCCCTACGGGTTTGGACTTCCAATCCCGCAGCTTGCGCCGCCTTCACCACACCGTGCGGCGACAGCCAAAGTGTGTGCTTGAGTCCTGCCGTGCCGCGGCTGGGGTTTGCTTTCTTGCCGCGGTAGGACCAGCCCACATCGCCGCTTATGCCCGATACCCGCTGCTCGCGTCCCTTGGCGGGAGGCCTTCAACCGCCGCGCCGCGGCAGATCACCCAACGCCACCACCGTATCCTGGATCATCGAGGCGGTGTCGTAATTGATGCTGATCTTGTATTCGGGCAGGCTGTAGCGCGGCCAGGCGGCGGTCGGAGATTCCGGCTGGCCAAGTGAATACAAATTGCCTTTACCGCTATATTCAATGGTTTTGATTTTGTCGGCGCCCATCGCCTTGGCGATATCGCCGAGCGCATCCGCCTGAACCAGATTTGGCAGGATGAAGTTTGGCAAGACGAGCAGTCCCGCCACGAAAGCTATACGTGGTCGCATGGCGTGCCTCCCCGGCAAGTTGCGCACCGGACTGGCGTGCAACGGTTCCCCCGGCGCCTCCCGCCGAGCATGTCGTAAACACATAATGAAGGGCTTTATTCCGTCAATATATATTGTGCGGACTCGTGGCGCGCCAGAGTGACAGAAACGGCCGCTTCCTTGCGAAAGCGGCCGTCAGTCTTCCGTTGAAACGGGCTTTATTTACAATCGATATTGAGCGCCGTCTGGGCGCCCTTTATGCGGAAAGAACAGCCCATGCCGACTTTCAGCGCCTTGCGTTTGGCTTTCACCCCAGCCACGGTGATCTTGGTGCCGCTGCCCGATACGCGGACCTTTCCTTTGATCTTGTCGCCTTTCCAGCTGACCCGCCGGCCGCCGCTTTTGAGCGCTGTGATCTTGCCCAGGTAGGTCTCGATCGGCACCACCGCCTTGGCCACCGTTGTCCGGGCCGAAGACGTCGCCGCCTCGCGCGACCGGGCGAGAATGTCCTTGGGCAGGGCATAGATCTCATCGATCAGCTTCTGGACCTCTTCACCGCTCATGGGGGTAATCTCGAGCTTGCGTTTTTTGGCGTCGGCGAGGAATTTTGGATCGTGCAGGGTATCCCAGAATGCCTTGCGCAACATTGCCGCCCGCGCTTTCGGAACACCTGGGCCGGTGGCGAAGGGCCGGCCGAAGGCCTGCGGGGCGACTTGAACCTTTAGCGCCGCTTTGTCTTTCGGGTTGCTCACCAGATCGCTGATCAGCGGTATTTGCGGCAAGTCGGGATGCTTCGTTACGCCGACCTGCAGCACCATATGGATCTTATTGTCGCGCAACCAGTCCGCCGCCGTTGACAGGATCGAGGAATAAGACCAGCTGCACCGGCCATCGACCTCACCGCGCTGCATGGCGAGATTGATGTCGGCGCCGCCGGGATAGCCCGTGATCAGCTTGATGCCGCCGCCCAGCAAATTATTCACCAGCCTGGCATGGATATCGGTGGTCGCGCTAACCGCGATACCACCCATGATCGGCTTTTTGCGCAACAGATCCTCGGTCGTGTTGAACTTCGACTTATGCCAGAAGACGCACAGGCTGTATTCCGTATTGGCGCTGCCCAGCCAGTTGAATTTTGAGCCGTCGAACTTCGCCGCTTTATTGCCGAAGGCGGGTTCGGTCACCAGGTTGCGGCTGATGATGCCAAGGACTGTGCCGTCCTGCGGGAAGACATTGTACATGCCGTTGACCTGACGCATGCCGCCGGCGCCGGTCAGGTTCTTGGTGACCATGCGCGGGTTGCCGGGGATGTGGCGCACCATGTGGTGGGCTATGGTGCGGGCGTAGACGTCGTAGCCGCCGCCGGCCGACAGCCCCACATACATGGTCATGGTCTTACCGCTGTAGAAGGACGCCATGTCCTGCGCCGCCGCGCTTGCGGCGCCTGCCGTCAGCGCTGTCATGCATACGGTTGCTGTCAGGATGTTTTTGTAATCGATTTTCATCTGGATTTTTTCCTCCCGTCGGTTTGAGCCCATGGATATCGCGTGCGGGTCCCAAACGTTTATTGCGTTTTTCCTCTTCGCAAGGCTACAGGGTTGATAGCTGCGTGTCATCTTGTGATCGTTTCTGTCCGCGTTCTCAAATATTATAATTTGTCGCCGCCCGGCTTATCATCGCTGTCTTCGATGCATCGTATTTTTGGTTTCGCGGCGGCGCCGGCGACCCGGATCACCCGGATCACCCGGCCGGACGGCGGCGGCGTGCCGGCGATTTCGCGGATCAGCTTGCGGCGCACGGCGCGGGCGAAATCGTCATAATGTTCCACCAGTTCGGAAAACGCGCCCGGCCCGCCGATGACGCAATCGCTGAAATATAGGTCCAGATACGGGATTGGCGGCCAGGTGAAGTTGCGGCGCATGGCCATGACCGGCAGCCCATTGATGGTGATGCCGCGATCGAGCACCCGTTTGCGCGCGGCGCCGAGCGGCTTACCGGCATTGTTACGCCCGTCGCTGGATAAATCGATCACGCGCCGCGCCGCCGTGAAGGGCGCATCCGCGATCATCCGGCTGGCGGTTTCCAGCGCGCCGCTGATGGATGTCCAGTAGCCGGCGCTGATCGGCTCGGACAGAAGCGCTTTGTTGAGGGTCGCGGCGCTTTCGCGGCCCTCAACCAGCGTCCAGCCGATCACCTGGCGCTGTTCCTTCGGTCCGGCCCATTCCAGATAGGCGATGGCGATGCGGCCGTGCCGCCCGCTGTCGATGGCGGCGATAACCTGCGGATCGATCAGCGCTTCGGCATGGCCCAATCGCTGAAGCCGGGCCTCGCGTCGATCGATACTTTCCGATACGTCGACCGCGAGCACCAGCAGGAGATCCACCGCACGGCCGCGCTCAGGCCCAAGGGGGGCTGCGGCCGCTGATGTCGCGGGGGAGGCAGCATTTGCCAATAAAACGGCGAGTAACGCGATCCAAAACCCGTATCGGCTGTCCGCGTGCCGTCGTCCCATGGCCAGATCCCCTATTGGTTTTCGATGACACCCCTGAACCGTCGCTCGCCTTCGTCGCACGGCGGCGCCCATCGGGAACCCGGCGGCGCGTTTCCGGCCTGGGCCAGGCCGGATGCTGTGATCCTGTCCGGCATATCGGGTGACAGGCCGGCGATCTCCAGGATCAGCTTGCGGCGGATCGCTTGGGCGAAGGATTTAAAGCCGTGCGCCACGACCAGGAACGCACCGGGTCCGCCGATCACGCAATTGCGGTAATAGAGATCCAGATTGGGCATGGGCGCCCGGGACACATTGAACCGGTCGTTGATGATGGGCAGCCCGTTGATGGTGATGCGGCTCGCCACCGCCAGATCGCGCTCCAGTTCCACCAGTCCGCCCGTGTTGTTGGGCCCGTCGCCCGATATATCCATAATGCGCCGCGTGCCTTCAAACTCATTGACGTCAAACATCGGTCTGGCGGTGCGAATGGCGTCGCTGATCGAGGTCCAGGGCCCGGAGCCCAGCGGGGCCGCCGCGAGCTTTGCAGCAAAGGCCTGCGCGGTCTGCGGGCTGTCGATCAGGGACCAGGGAAGCACCGGCACCTGCCAGGAATCGCCGGCCCATTCGAAATAGGTCACGGCGATGCGGCCCAGCATGCCCGAAACGATGGCGCGGACGACTTCCGGATCGGCGATGGCCGCCACATAACCTTGACGCTGAAGCCGGGCCTCTTCCTCATCGATACTGCCCGACACATCCACCGCCAGGACAAGCTCAAGATCCACCGGCGCCGGGCGGGCCTGAGCCCATGCCGTGGCCGTGCCGGCGATGAAAAGGATCAGGGCGAAGGCGATGGACCGAGCGGCCCCCCTAACAGCCCGTTGAAAAAGTCGCCGGTGACCGGGATTTACCCCACGGGGAAACATAACGCGGCGA
>JAQBTY010000501.1 GCA_027624735.1 Pseudomonadota bacterium
GTAGTCGCGTGGAAAAGGCCCACCTCCCCCCACCCCTCTCCCCCCTTTGGGGGGGAGAGGGTTGGGGTGAGGTGGGGGCGGCGGCGCGAAGCGGCGCAAGGCTGGTTTGACTAGAACGCATAACGCTACGGAATAACACTGATACAGGGGAGGAAACACTTGGCGCACAACTGGATCACGCTCAAGGAATGGCCCGAGCTTATTCTTGAACGGCTCGAAGATGACGGGGTGGCGCGGATCATCCTGAACCGGCCGGAAAAACGCAATTGCCTGAACGAGGCGCTGGTCGAAGCCTTTTTTGAATCGCTCGAAATCATCCGCGCCGACCGCGATTTGAAGGTCGTGATCACCAAGGGGGCCGGCAAGGTCTTCAGTTCCGGGCTCGATCTCAATTTTCTGCGTGAGGTCAGCAATGGCCCGCTGCTCGACTGGGACCGTCCGACGCCCACCATCCAGCTTGCGGAAGCCGTCCGGAATTTTCCACGCATCATGATCGCCCAAATCCACGGCTATTGTCTGGGCGGCGCCTTTGGCATCGTGAACTGCCACGATCTGGTTTTTTCGGCGGACGATTGTCAGCTCGGCATGCCGGAAATACTGCGTGGCAGCTTTGGCCAGCTCGTCACGTCGACCCTGATGAAGGGCGGCTTGCCGCTCAAGAAGCTCGCTTATCTGCAGCTTGTCGGCCGCAACATCACCGGCATCGAAGCGGATCAGATGGGTATCGTCTCGATGGTGTTTCCGTCGGCCGATTTGGAGGAACAGACGAACGGTATCGCCTGCGAAATTGCGTCGCGTCATCTGGTGCCGCTGGAACATGCCAAGATCACCGTCCAGATGGGACGCGATCTAAGCATGTCACAGGCGCTGCAACTCGATCAGCTGGTCGGTCAGCGCATGCGCCGCGCCATGGACCCGCTGGGCGATATCGACTCCTATCTGAAATCGCAGAAGGGCGGCCCCAACCCCGCCTATAAGCGGCCCGACGTCTGATCGCGGGACCGAATATGGCTAAGGCGGATATCCCGGTTTTAATCGCGGGCGGCGGGCCGGTCGGGCTTACGCTGGCCGTCGAACTCGGCCTGCGGAAAATTCCCTGCGTTCTGGTGGAGAAACGCGACGGCAAGCTGACCGTGCCGCGCATGAGCCAGGTTAGCACCCGTGGCATGGAATTCTGCCGCCGCTGGGGGATCGCGGAAAAGGTCCGGAACGCGGTCTGGACCAATACCCATACGCTGGATTTCGTCTATCTGACCAGCCTGCTGGGCAAGGAAATCGCGCGCCTGAAAGTACCGTCCTATCAGGAACGGGGTCCGCTCGACTACACGCCGGAGGGTCCGTGTCATTGCCCGCAGATTTATTTCGACCCGATCATGGCGGCGCTCGCCAAGACGTTCCCC
Organism: Pseudomonadota bacterium; assembly: GCA_027624735.1. Lineage (GTDB taxonomy): Bacteria > Pseudomonadota > Alphaproteobacteria > MPNO01 > UBA2964 > JAQBTY01. The sequence continues at coordinate 1,401 of JAQBTY010000501.1, forward strand.
AGCGTGACGATCCGCTACAACATTGCGCTGGAGAGTTTCGAGCAGGAAGACGATTTGGTGCGGGCCATTCTGATCGATTCCCTTAACGGTGAATCGGAAAGTCTGACCGCCCGTTATCTGGTCGGGTGCGACGGGCCCGGCGGCGTGGTACGGGAATCGTTGGGTATCGAGCTCGACGGGATGGGCACGCTCGCCAACAGCGTCAATATCTTCTTCCGTTCGCCCGAGCTTGCCACCCTGCATGACAAGGGCTGGGCGCGGTTTTACCGATGCATCGACGAAGGGGGCAGCTGGGGCGAGATGATCGCCATCGACGGGCGCGAGCTGTGGCGCCTGACCATTTACGATCATCGGGACGGAGAGGTCGACAGCGACGCCTATCTGCGCCGCCTTGCCGGGTGCGACTTTCCCCATGAAATCATCTCCGTGCTCGCCTGGGATCGCCGTGATTTCTGTGCCAGGAACCTGCGCAAGGGCAACGTGTTCATCGCCGGCGACGCGGCGCATGAGGTGTCGCCCACCGGCGGGCTCGGCATGCATACCGGCTGCAACGAAGCGGTCAATCTCGGCTGGAAGCTGGCCGCCCTGACCCAGGGCTGGGGCGGACCCAAGCTGCTCGATTCCTACGAAATCGAATGCTTGCCGGTGGCTGCCCATAACGTGGAAATTTCAACCCGGTCTTTTCACAATCTGACCGGTTTACCGCCCAGCAATGCCGTCAGTGACGTGTTTTCTGAAGAGGATGCCGCTGCCCGCGATGCGCAATTGCGCCGCCTGACCATCCCCGATTTCACCAAGGTTCAGATCACGTACGAAAATTCGCCGGTCTGTGTCTCCGATGGGACCGATCCGAACCCTGATGACATGAAGAATATCAAACAATCCGCGCGGCCGGGTTCGCGCGCGCCGCATGGCTGGGTGGCGGACGATGAGGCCCTCTTCGACCGGTTCGGTCCGGACTTTACCCTGCTCTGTTTTGGCGCGGCGGATGCGGATGTGGAAAGCCTGGTCGGCGCGGCCGCCGATCGCGGCCTGCCGCTCACCGTCCGCGCGATCACCGATGACCACCTCAGTGGCCTGTATGAAAAACGCCTGATCCTCATCCGTCCCGATGGCCACGTGGCCTGGCGCGCCGATCACGCGCCCGACGATCCGGTGGCGATGATCGATATCGTGCGCGGCGCGGTCTAGCGGGCTGACAGGTTGCATCAGCGCGATTTGCTAGCCCGAATTATTCACGGTGCGGC
>JAQBTY010000053.1 GCA_027624735.1 Pseudomonadota bacterium
CCAGCGACGCTTTGCGGGCCATTGGCATCGTCCCCTCGCCCCTCGCCGGACTGCCCATCTCAGCCAAGGATCTGTTCGATCTGGCCGGCGACGTAACAACGGCGGGATCGGTCCTGCTGAAGGATGCGCCACCGGCCATCGAGGACGCCGCCACGATGGCCCGGCTGCGGCGCGCCGGCGCCATCATCATCGGGCGGACCAACATGACGGAATTCGCCTATTCCGGGCTTGGCCTTAATCCCCATTACGGGACACCCCGAAATCCGTGGGATCGCGCCACTGGACGGATTCCGGGCGGATCGTCATCGGGGGCGGCCATATCGGTGACCGACGGCATGGCGGCGGCCGCTATCGGGACCGACACGGGCGGATCCGTGCGGATCCCGTCCGCCCTTTGCGGGCTGACCGGGTTCAAACCGACGGCACGGCGCATCACCCTGCAGGGCGCCTATCCTCTGTCCCATTCGCTCGATTCCATCGGACCGCTGGCGCCCACGGTAAACTGTTGCGCCTTGCTCGATGCCGTGTTGGCGGATCAGGAACCGGCCCGGCCCGGCCCCCTGCCGCTGGAGGGATTGCGCCTGGGCGTGCCGCAGACGCTGGTACAGGACGATGTAGATGACTACGTCGCTGCGACCTTTGCCAGCACACTTGCATCGCTTTCGAGGGCGGGCGCCCATATCACGGACATCGCGTTTCCCGAACTATCCGACATTCCCCGGATAAACGCCAAGGGCGGCATCTATGCCGAAGCCTACGCCGTCCATCGCCGCCAGTTGGACGCGAGCGAAAAACAGTACGACCCGCGCGTTGCATCGCGGATCTTACGGGTTAAGGGGCTGAGCGCCGCGGATTACTATGACGTGCTTCGGGCGCGGGAAGACCTCATCGAACGCGCCAACCGAATCACCGCCGCCTTCGACGCCATCATTCTGCCGACCACGGCGATTGTCGCGCCGCCGATCGCCGATCTCGAAGCGGACGAGGCGCTTTACTCCGCCAAGAACATCTTGATGCTTCGCAATACGTTTTGTTTCAATTTTCTCGACAGATGCGCGCTCTCCCTTCCCATGCACCGGCAGGGGGACGCACCAGCCGGACTCATGGTGGTAGGGGAAACAATGGGCGACGCCAGGTTGCTGTCCGTCGGCCGGGCAATCGAAAAGGCCTTGAAGGTTTAGAAGACACTCTATGGAACATGTTACCGACGGATATCCGGACGTCAGTCCTGAGTATATGAAACCGACCGAGTATTTCGACTTTGACGTGGATGCCGTCCGCGCCTTCGCGTTTGCATCGGTCGGCGGCGCCTCGGACGCCCGGGAAAAAGCCATCAAACTGTTCTATGCGGTGCGCGACACGATCCGCTACGACCCCTACAGCATCACCCTTGAGCCCACGACCTACAAGGCGAGCACGGTTCTCGCCGCCCGGTCGGGTTTTTGTCTGCCCAAGGCCAATTTGTTGATTGCCTGCGCCCGGGCCACGGGCATACCGGCCGGCATCGGGCTCGCCGACGTCAAGAATCACCTATGTACCGAAAGATTGCGCCGCATGATGGGGGGCAAGGATTTGTTTCTCCATCACGGGTTTGCCGTTCTTCATATCGACGGCAATTGGGTCAAGGCAGCCCCCGCCTTCAACATCGAGCTGTGTAAAAAATTCGACGTCGTGCCAACCGATTTCGACGGCGAGCATCACGCGCTGTTCCAGCAATATGACGCCAAGGGGCGATACCATATGGAATACGTCGCCGACCATGGGGTCTGGTCGGATTTTCCCTTCGACCGCATGGCGAAGGACTTTCGGGATTATTATCCCGCGAGTATCTATGACCCGGAAGCGAGAGCTGAAATCGACCGCGAAATCAAAGCGGAAAAGCAGGCCTTCGAAGACGAACGCCCGCTGTCATAGGGTCGAATGCCCCCATGAACGACCCCTGCCCGGTTCAGGATTTGCTTTTGGTCTTCGCCTTGCCGCCTTCGATACTCTGCCCGACGGCCGGGACGCCGCCCAACTCGCCCCAGCGCGGCGCGCTTTCGACGTGTACATCCAGCTGATCCAGCATCCGCATGCAGCTTTGGTCGACGATTTCCTGCAGGGTTGTCGGACGGTTGTAAAAGGCCGGCACCGGCGGAAATATGACGGCGCCCAGATTGGCCAATTTCATCAGACTTTCCAGATGGCCGGCATGCAACGGCGTTTCGCGAATGGCGACAATGAGCCTGCGGCGTTCCTTCAGGATAACGTCGGCCGCCCGGCTGATCAGATCGCCGGTATTACCCATCGCGATGTTGGACATGGTCTTGATCGAACACGGCGCGATTATCATCCCCGCGCTATGAAAGGATCCGGATGAAATGGACGCGCCAATGTTGGATGCCTGGTGCACTTCGTGGGCCAGCGAATTGATGTAATCCGGGCTGACGTCATGTTCCATCTTGAGGGTGAGTTTGGCCGATTGGCTCATAACCAGGTGGATCTCGGTATCCCCCTCGTTACGCAGCATCTCCATCAGACGCCACCCGTAAATCGTTCCCGTCGCACCGGTAATGGCAATAATAATCCGCTTCATCTGAGTTACCTTTTACTCACAAACCATTGATTAGACGCAAAATTACAAAAACTGGATCACCAGCTATTAATCGAGAAGCATCGGATTGTCACCTCCGAAATATTACCGGAAACAGTGTTAGCGCTCCGTTGCGGGGCAGATGAACGCCCGAAATAAAATCGCCCGGTACGGGATGCGGCTCGCTAATTCAGGTATGATACATCTCTTTTTTTATTGGTTTTTCAATCACTAACCTATAGATCATAAACATAGTTAAGAAATCCAAGGGGTTGGAGAAATCTGATTATGGTTGGCCGCAATCCAAACCGCCGAGAAATGTGTGTCGGGCTTACAGCCGCCCTTTTGCTTCCCGTAGCGGGCCCGTTGGCAGCGGAGGCAGCAACCACGAAAACGGCGGTCGCCTACCCCGATATGGTGGGTGAACTGGCCTATTACGTAGCGGGCAAGGAAGATACGCTGCTCGATCTGGCGCGGACTCACAAGCTTGGGTATGTCGAAATGGTCGCGGCGAACCCTGGGATCGATCCCTGGATCCCCGGCGCCGGTACGCAAATATACCTGCCGACCGCCCATCTGCTGCCAAGCGGTCCGCGTAAAGGTGTCCTGCTCAATCTTGTCGACCAGCGGCTTTACTATTTCCCGGCCGACGGCAAACCCGTCGAAACATACCCGATCGGCACCGGGCAGGAAGCATGGGGTACACCGCTCGGCAGCACTGAAATTATCCGCAAGAAGCGCGACCCCACCTGGTACGTTCCCAAGTCGATCCAGAAAGACGACCCCACACTGCCGGCCATTGTCGGACCGGGACCCGACAATCCGCTGGGCAGCCGCGCGATATATCTTGGCTGGAAATCCTATCTGATCCATGGAACCAACAACCCGTGGGGCGTCGGGCGCCGGGTCAGTCACGGATGTGTGCGCATGTATCCGGAGGACATTGAAGCGATATTTCCCAGACTTCCCGTGGGAACGCCGGTGACCGTTGTCAGTCAGGAAGCGAAGCTGGGTTGGCATCGCGGCCAACTGATGCTCGAGGTCCATCCCAACCTCAAACAGAATTCAGAACTCGAGGAAACCGGCAAGCTGAGCCCGGCGACGGTACCTGAAATTGCCTATCGTGTATCACAGGCCGCAGGAAACCGCGTTGGCGACATCAACTGGAAAACGGTCAAGCTGGTTGTCGAAGAACGGCGTGGAATTCCTGTTCCGATTCTCCGCCAAAAGGATATCGGGCCGACCGCTAGCGAAGAAAAAACGGCGTCAGGACTCTGACGCCGTTTCTCGAATAAATTCAGATAACCGGACTTACTTCCGCATACCTTTGCGGAAGACACGGTCGGCCTTATCGCCGGATGCCTTGGCTTCGGCAGCGGCGGCTTCGGCTGCGCGAGCAGCACTGGCGGCCGCGGCCGCGGCCTCGTTCGCCGAATCGGCGGCCCGTTTGGCGGCATTTTCCGCCGCCATGAGGGCTTCCTTGTTCGCCATTTCCGACTGGCCCGCCTGACCTTGAGTCATACTGGCATCCGTTGCCGGTGTCTCACAACCAACCGCAAAAGCAAGTGGCAACGCGGCGATTATTAGTGTTTTAGCAAATTTCATCGTTCTCTCCTGACAATCCTTAAACAGCGCCCAACCCAAGGCGCAGGCTTACGCATACATAGGGCCATGAATACAACAATTCCACTGTCGATGCTATAGGTCTTCGATTCTCCGGCAAAATCCGCCGAAGATTGCTGTTCGAGGCAGAATTATTCTAGCAATCTCAATTGCAGTAGTGACCGGAAATTTCGCAAATATTAGCAAAAACAAGAAAACCCACAGGAAACCGCAAGGAAATCCAGACAAGGTCTATCCACTAGCCAAGCTTAGACAATCTGACTAGGGTCGCCGACGAAGCGCAGCCGATCTCGTGCTCAGGCACATGACACAATTCATTATCAACGCCCCCTGGCTGCAAGGCCGTATTGCGCAGAGAACGATGGAAAAAGCGATTGCCATATTGTTCGGCATGATCGGCGTAGCCATGATGTGGATCGTGATCGACTGAAACCGTTTATCCCCCGCCACTTGCCGCAAAATTTGTATTGAAAGCTTTTGGCTAACAAATAATTAAGGGCCGGATGAAAGACTAACGGGCTATCGCACGGAGCATATAATGGCCGATACACCTAAAATTTGTCCTGTCATCCTCTCGGGAGGATCCGGCACACGGCTTTGGCCTATGTCTCGGGAATCATACCCGAAACAGCTGCTCCCTCTCCTGTCGGAGCGATCTCTTCTGCAGGAGACCGCAGCGCGTGCCAACAATTCAGAACGGTACGCTCCACCGATCGTCGTCTGCAACAGTGAGCACCGGTTTGTCGTTGCTCAGCAACTGCAATGTATCGGCCAGACGCCAAAAGCAATCCTGCTGGAGCCGGCAGGACGAAACACCGCGCCGGCGGCAGCGGTCGCCGCGATGACCCTGGCCCGGGACGACGAAGACGCGCTAATTCTTTTGCTGCCCTCCGATCATTCAATCGCCGACAATCTTGCCTTCCAGAGCGCGGTTGCAACCGCCGCCGACGCCGCGCTGGACGGCGCGCTGGTGACCTTCGGGATCAAACCCAGCGGCCCGGAAACGGGGTATGGCTATATCCATCGAGGCGCCCCGGTAAAAGGCCATTCAGGATGTTTCACGGTCGCCGAATTCATTGAGAAACCGGACCATGCAACGGCAACCGGATTTCTCGCCCGTGGCGGATATGATTGGAACAGCGGCATGTTCCTGTTCAAGGCCAGCACCTATCTGGAAGAACTGCAACGGTTGGAACCCGATATGGTCGCCCATTGCCGCGACGCTATCGACAACGGGGAAACCGATCTGGATTTTATCCGCCTGGCGGAAAAACCGTTTTCCCGGTGCATTTCAAAATCGATCGACTATGCGGTCATGGAACATACCAGCAAAGCCGCCGTGGTCCCGGCCGATATCGGCTGGAACGACGTTGGGTCCTGGACGGCGCTGTGGGATGACGGCGCCAAGGACGGTTCCGGCAATGTCCTGGTCGGCGATGTGCTTGCGCTTGATTCCGCCCGCTCGTATCTCCGGAGCGAGGGCCCCCTGATCGCGGCGCTGGGGGTGGACGATCTTATCGTCGTGGCAACCGCCGATGCTATCCTGATCGCGCCGAAACACCGCGCCCAGGACGTTCGCACGATGGTCGATGCGCTCAAGACGCGCGGCCGCGCGGAAGCCACCACGCACCCGCGGGTCCACCGGCCCTGGGGTTACTATCAAACCGTGCATGAAGGCGACAGGTTTCAGGTCAAGCGCATCACCGTCAATACCGGCGCGAGCCTGTCGTTACAGATGCATCATCACCGCGCCGAACATTGGATCGTGGTCAATGGCGCGGCGAATGTGCGGCGGGGCAACGAAGAATTTGTTCTGAACGAAAATGAATCCACCTATATACCGCCCAACACGCTGCACCGGCTGGAAAACCCGGGCCGGGTCCCGCTCAATCTGATCGAGGTTCAGTCCGGCGGCTATCTCGGCGAGGATGACATTGTCCGCTACGAGGACAATTACGGGCGCGGCTAATCCGAGCGATGAAAGATGGCTGACATGCCTTCGTCCCGCTCTGGAATTTTTTCAATCTATTCTGATACTTAAGCACATAGCCTCACCGAACCGGCAGATTCCCACTGGGGTTATGCACAGGGAGGCGGGCCAAATAGCCGTGTTGTCCCCATGATTCGCATTATTCTGAAAAACGAATGCGTGAGATGCTACGATATGTTTGGTAGGGTCGTCAGATGGAAACAAACATAGCAATCGCACCTCTCCACCAACCCGAAGAACAACAGCCGAAATACAGAACGCCCCCCGCGAATATCGAGGCGGAGCAGGCTTTGCTCGGCGCTATTCTTGTCAACAACCGGGCCTACGAACAGGTATCCGAATTTTTGCGGCCGGACCATTTCACCGATCCGCTTCACGGGCGGATTTTCGACGCCATCGGCAAACAGCTTGAACGGGGCCAGGAAGCAAATCCGACAACCCTCCAGTTTTTTTTCGATACCGACGGGACGACCGCGGAAATCAACGGCCGCAGTTATCTGACCCGGCTGGCGGCGAGCGCGGTCACGGTCATTAATGCGCGCGACTATGGGACGACCATCCACGATCTTTTTCTGCGCCGGCAACTCATCGACCTTGGCGAAGACACGGTCAATGAAGCCTACGCGCCGGATCTCGAAGATGCCGCCGTCAATCAGATCGAACGGGCTGAGCAACGGCTCTATGACCTCGCAACGGTCGGCGATTATCAGGGGGGCTTCCGGGACTTTCCCTCCGTCCTGACCGAAGCCATCAAGATGGCCGAGGCGGCCTATAAGAGAGACGGCCACCTAACCGGCGTCTCCACCGGTCTGACCGATTTGGACAACCTGCTCGGCGGGCTACACCCATCCGATCTCATAATTCTTGCCGGGCGACCTTCCATGGGAAAGACGGCGCTGGCCACCAACATAGCCTATCACGCCGCCGCGAACTTCAAAATGAATGTAGACGATCTGGGCAATGAAACCGTGACCGACGGCGCGATGGTCGCCTTCTTCTCGCTGGAAATGTCCGCCGAACAGCTCGCGACAAGAATTCTGTCGGAAAAATCGGGGGTTGGATCGGAGCAAATCAGACGCGGCAGCATGAACGACAGCCAATTTGAACATCTGGTCGAAGCCACGCACGAACTTCAGCGGGCAAAGATTTATATCGACGACACCCCTGCCCTGACTGTTTCGGCGTTGCGGACCCGGGCCCGCCGGCTGAAACGTCAGCACGGTCTCGGCATGATCGTCATTGATTATTTGCAGCTGGTAAGCGGCACATCGAACCGCAGCGACAACCGGGTCCAGGAAGTATCGGAAATCACGCGCGGCCTGAAAACCCTGGCGAAAGAGCTTAATGTTCCGGTTCTCGCCTTGTCGCAGTTGTCGCGTCAGGTGGAGCAACGCGACGATAAACGGCCGCAGCTATCGGATCTTCGCGAATCCGGGTCGATCGAGCAGGATGCCGATGTCGTCATGTTTATTTTCCGGGAGGAATATTACGTATCGCGCCGCGAACCCCGAGAAGACACACCGGAACACCATGCCTGGCAGGAAGAAATGGACGGCGTACACAATCTTGCCGAAGTTATTGTCGCCAAACAGCGCCATGGCCCGACCGGCAGGGCCATGTTGCACTTCAACGCGATGCTGACAAAATTCGGCAACCTCGCCAAACAGGACTACACGCCAGAGGACAATTTTTCCTAGTATGGTCACGGCCACCCACGCCGGGGCGATCCTGACCATCGACCTTGATGCCGTCGCGGCGAATTACGCTTTGCTGAGCAAGAAATCGCCCGGCGCAGTGTGCGCAGCGGTCGTTAAGGCGGATGCCTATGGGGTGGGCCTCGAACCCGTGGCGCGCCGCCTCGCCCATGAGGGTTGCCGGCAATTCTTCGTCGCCCAACTCGCCGAAGCGGTGACGCTCCGCGAGGTCCTCGACAATATTGCCCACGACAGCGCAATCCACGTTCTAAACGGCCCGGACCCGGGGACCGAAGAAGATTTCGAAAACTGCCGGGCCATACCGATCCTTAATTCTCTGGCGCAGATCGCCCTCTGGTCTTCTCATGCGAAAAAACGCGCCCTATCGCAGACCGCCGTTCTCCATATCGATACGGGTATGGCACGCCTTGGTTTGACAAGCAGCGATATCGATGAGCTTGCAGCCGATCCGGATCGCCTTTCCGGATTGAATATCCGCCTCGTCATGAGTCACCTGGCTTGCGCGGAGGAACGCAGTAATCCCCTGAACGAACGGCAACGAATTTTGTTCGACGATCTACGGGCGCGATTGCCGGCCGCCCCCGCATCGCTGGCGAACTCATCCGGCATATTTCTCGGAACCGGGTTTCACTACGATATGGTCCGCCCAGGCGCTTCTATTTATGGTATATCCCCATTGCCGGATGAGTCGAACCCGATGCGGCAAGTGATTAATTTAAAAGGGAAAATCATACAAATTCGGGTCATTGACACTGATATGACCGTTGGCTATGGTGCGACGCATCGCGCTACCCGGCCCAGTCGGATCGCTACAGTGGCCGTCGGATACGGTGATGGTTATCCGCGCCACTTGGGCAACCGGGGACATGGTTATATCGGCGGTGCCTTGGTACCGATAGTAGGACGCGTGTCCATGGATCTCACCACCTTCGACATATCGGATGTGCCGGAGAGCGCGGCGCAGCCCGGTATGATGATTGACCTTCTAAACGAGCGGCATACAGTTGACGATCTTGCCCGCGAAGCGGATACGATCGGGTATGAAATTCTCACCAATTTGGGGAAGCGATATCAACGACGGTATATAGGGGCAGTGGACGGATGATCCCTTTCCCGGGCATTTGCCGGTTATTCACCAATGAGTGGGCCGATGGCCCATTCCAGATGGGAATATGCAACAGTCGATGACCCTCCGTGGCGGTAAATACCCAGGCAGTCGGGTGGCGTCGTAGATGTCAAAATCTACCGCGCGTTTTGTCTGCCAGGAATGCGGCGCGGCCATGGGCAAATGGTCGGGTCAATGCGATTTCTGCGGCCAATGGAACACCCTTATCGAGGAACAATCGGCGCAATCCCTGCCCAAGGGGCTCAGGGGCGGAAAAGGCTCGAAGATTCAGTTCGTCGGGCTCACCGGCGACTCCGTCGAACCGCCCCGTATGGCTACCGGGCTGGTGGAATTCGACCGGGTCTGTGGGGGTGGCATGGTTCCCGGCTCGGCTATTCTTATCGGCGGCGATCCGGGCATCGGTAAATCCACCCTTGTATTGCAGGTGGTCGGCCGCCTCGCCACCAGCAGCGACTGCACCTATATTTCCGGAGAAGAATCGGTCGATCAGGTTCGGATGCGGGCCAGGCGGTTGGGTCTTGGGGAAGCCCCGGTCAGGCTGGCCGCGGCCACCAGCGTCCGCGATATCATCACAACACTGGAAAGCGGTCCAACCACTGGGGTGGTGGTCATCGATTCTATTCAGACCATGTTTGTGGACAGTCTTGATTCAGCACCGGGAACGGTCGCTCAGGTCAGAACCAGCGCGCAGGAACTCATCCGGCTGGCCAAACGCTGCGGATTTTGTCTTCTGCTGGTCGGCCATGTCACCAAAGAAGGTACTATCGCCGGCCCCCGGGTGCTGGAACATATGGTCGATACCGTGCTCTATTTCGAAGGCGAACGCGGGCACCAGTTCCGCATCCTGCGGGGGATCAAAAACCGGTTTGGCCCGACGGATGAAATCGGGGTTTTCGAAATGACCGATCGCGGGCTGACCGAAGTCGCCAACCCGTCGGCTCTTTTCCTTACGCAACGCCGGGGCAATATCAGCGGCGCCGCCGTTTTCGCCGGGATCGAGGGCACCCGCCCCTTGCTGGTGGAGATTCAGGCGCTCGTGGCGCCATCGGCGCTGGCTACGCCTCGCCGGGCCGTGGTTGGCTGGGATTCCGGCAGACTCGCCATGATCATCGCCGTTCTCGAGGCGAGGTGCGGCATTTCGCTTGCCGGCAATGACGTATACCTCAATATCGCCGGCGGCCTGCGCATCGCCGAACCGGCAGCCGATCTGGCCGTGGCAACGGCGTTGCTATCCGCCGTCACCGATAACCCGGCACCGCAGGAATCCGTGGTGTTTGGCGAAATCGGGCTCTCGGGCGAAATTCGCACGGTCGGACAAACTGATCTCCGGTTGAAAGAAGCGGCCAAGCTGGGATTTAGCGAAGCAATTTTGCCCACGCGCCCCAAGAGAAAGAAGCCTGGCGGCCAGACAGCTTCCATGCCTATGACACATACGGAAATTGAACATCTCCGGGACCTCGTACTGTTGATCGGCGTGCCTGCGAAAAATCCGGAGCGTCGGGTAGCGGGCGGAAACGCATAGGGCTTATGAGTATCGCTGACCTGGCAGTTATCGGCATTATTTTGTTGGCGGGGCTGACGGCCTTTTCCCAGGGATTCGTCCGGGTTGTGCTTGCCCTGCTCGGATGGATAGGCGCCGCCTTCGCCACACTTTATGGTTTTCGCTTCGTGCAACCCTATGCGCAAAAATGGATTTCCGTCGGTTTCCTTGCGGACGCCACGGCCGCGCTGGGTATTTTCCTCGTCACACTCATTGTGCTGACAATCCTCAGCCATGCAATCGGGAGACGGGTTCGGGACAGCGGATTAAGCGCACTTGACCGGTCGGTGGGACTGGTGTTTGGTTTCGCCCTTGGGGCGGTTCTGGTTTCGGTTGCTTATCTTGGTGTTGCCTGGGCAATCGACCTGCCGGAGGCGACGGACAAACAGCCGAAATGGATTCAGGAGGCCAAGTCCCGACCTCTGGTCAAATGGGGCGCCGAAAATCTTCAGCGACTTGCACCAGCCGAATGGGCCGGCCGCCCTCGCCAAGGCCTCAGTGGCCCGGAACAATCGCGGCGCCGCTTTGAAAAATTGATCGAACCCGAAGCCAAATCGTCAAAGGAAGGACGAAAACAGGGCTATAGTGACCTAGAACGGAAAGAAATGGACCGTCTTATAAAGGGACAGCGTTAAATCATGACCATGCGGTCGACTACCCACCCGTTTGATGACGATCACCTGCACGAAGAGTGCGGTGTCTTCGGCGTGTTTGGTTATGGCGAAGCGGCGGCACTGACCGCGCTCGGCCTACACGCGCTTCAACATCGTGGACAGGAGGCGGCCGGCATCGTCACCTATGACGGCGAGCATTTCCGGGAACACCGCGCACCAGGTCATGTGGGGGAAATCTTCAGCAGCGAAGCGGTTATGCAACGATTGCCGGGTCATTCCGCGATCGGACATAACCGGTATTCGACAACCGGCGAGACCGCCCAGCGGAACATTCAACCGCTCTTCGCCGATTTCGAATTTGGCGGACTTGCCCTGTCTCACAATGGCAATCTGACGAACGCCAACCTGCTGCACCATCAGCTGGTCAAGCGGGGCTGTCTGTTTCAATCGACGACCGATACGGAAGTCATCATCCATCTGATCGCCATCAGCGAACAGGCAACTGTCGTCGACCGGCTGATCGATGCGCTGCGTCAAGTCGTCGGCGCCTATTCGCTTGCTGCCATGACCAGTGACACCCTGATCGGCGTCCGCGACCCGATGGGGGTGCGCCCGCTGGTTCTCGGACAATTGGACGACGCTTATTTTCTCGCGTCCGAGACATGCGCCCTCGATATTATCGGCGCGAAATTCGTGCGCGATGTGGAACCAGGCGAAGTCGTGGTTATCACCAAAGATGGCCTGACCAGCCTCAAACCATTCGCGCCGAAACCTTCAAGGTTTTGCGTTTTTGAATACATCTATTTTTCGCGGCCCGACAGCGTGGTCGAGGGAACAAGCGTCTACGAAGCGCGTAAACGCATTGGCATGGAATTGGCCAGGGAAAGCCACGTTTCGGCCGATATTATCGTTCCGGTGCCGGACTCAGGAGTCCCAAGCGCAATGGGGTACGCGAACGAAACCAAACTGCCCTATGAGATGGGAATCATCCGCAATCACTATGTCGGCCGCACGTTCATTGAACCGTCCGATCATATCCGTCATCTGGGCGTAAAGCTGAAACACAATGCGAGCAAATCGGTGATCGACGGCAAGCGCGTCATTCTGGTGGACGACAGTATCGTCCGCGGTACGACCTCGGTAAAGATCGTCGAGATGGTGCGCTTGGCCGGCGCCAAGGAAGTCCACATGAGAATCTCGAGCCCGCCGACGACGCATTCCTGTTTTTATGGCGTCGATACGCCCGAGCGCAAGGACCTGCTGGCGGCCCAACAGACGATAGAAGAAATGGCGAAAACCATTGGCGTTGACTCGCTCGCCTTCGTCTCGATGGACGGGCTTTACCGGGCGATGGGTTATGAAAAGCGCAACCCGGGAATGCCGCAATATTGCGACGCCTGTTTTTCCGGAGAATACCCGGTGCCGCTGATTGACCAGGAAGATGGCCAGACAACCTCTCAACTGTCGTTTCTCGCCAATTTTCGCTGATCGAAGATGGCAACGTCACAGCGTCGCCTCGCCGGACGGATTGCCCTCATAACAGGCGCATCCCGCGGCATTGGCGCCGCGATTTCACGGCGTTTCGCCGCCGAAGGCGCGCATGTTCTCCTGGCGGCACGCACGGTCGGAGGGCTAGAGGAAGTTGACGACGCCATTCGCGCGGCCAGCGGGGAGCAAACCCAGGCGACGCTCATCCCGATTGATCTCAAATGCGCCGAAGACATCGAAAAGCTCGCGGCCGCCGTGGCTCAGCGTTTCGGAAAGCTCGACATTCTGGTCGGCAACGCAGCGATATTAGGTGACCTGACACCGGTGTCTCAAATCGACCCCAAAACCTGGGATGAGGTTATAGAGACAAACCTGACGGCGAACTGGAATCTTATTCGCACGCTGGAACCGCTGCTTCTGTCATCCGATTCAGGGCGGGCGATTTTCGTGACATCCGGCGTGTCCGGCGGTCGGGCCTACTGGGGCGGCTATGCCGTCACCAAGACGGCTCTGGAAGCCTTGGTCCGGACATGGGCGCAGGAAGTCGAGCAGACCAGGCTCAGGATCAACATCGTCAATCCCGGGGCGGTACGGACGTCCATGCGCGCGAAAGCCTACCCTGGTGAGGATCCCATGACTTTACCGCCGCCGAAGGACATCACCGACATATTTGTCGACCTCGCGGACGAACAGTGCGACCGCCACGGAGACACCGTTTCAGCGCAATGAAACCACGCGAGGCCAAAATTTTAGTCCGATAAGAGCCACATCTTAGGCGATATGTTTCGAACCGCTCTCATCTTTTAAACTGGTCTCGTCCCTTGACTCGGGCTCATCCTTCGTTGCGGTTTCGTCCTTGGAACCGGTTTCGTCCCTGGAACCTTCTTCATCCTTCGATGCGGCCTCTCCCCTCAAACCGGTCATCTCGGTTACACCGGCCACGTTATGTGCAGCCACGTGGTCCTTTAAACCGGGATCTTCCTTCGATCCGGTATCGCCCTTCAAACCGGCAAATTTTTTAAAACCGGCGACGACATTTGTGACGCCGGCCATAATTGAACCGGCCTCATCCTTCGTACCGGCATCATAGGTTGAACCGGCAAGCGCCATCGAACCGAAATTGCCGAACGGTCTCCACAGCAAAATCAACTTTGGCAGCACCGTGAGTGCGGCAATAAGGGCGATAAACATCGCCGACGCGGTTAATACACCAAAATAAATTGTCGGGATGAAATTGGAAAACACCAGGATTGAGAAACCGGCGACGATGGTCATGGTCGTGTAGAACACTGCTTTGCCGATGTTCATATGGCAAATATGCAGACTTTCCACATAATTGTGATTGATCGCGTACTCTTCTCTGAAGCGATAGATATAGTGAATACCATTGTCCACCGCGATACCGATGGTGATGGCGGCGATCGTGATGGTCATCATGTCCAAGGGAATTTTCGCCAATCCCATGACCCCCATGACCACGCCGGCGCCAAGGACATTGGGCAGAATGCCAATTGCCGCCAGGGTGAATGACTTGAAGAGGATCAGGAACATAATCGCGATACCCAACATCACGACTCCGATGGTTTTTATCTGCGATTTGAACAGGCTCTGCAACATATTGTTGTAGAGCACCACCAGCCCGCTCACGGTCACGTCCTTTTCCTCGAGCCCCAGCTTATTCACCAAATCATGGCGAATTTTCTCCAGCAGTTCCTTGCGGCGCAGATCCGGTTTCGAATCCAATACACGCGCCACGATCCGTGCTTCGTTATGGTCGATGGAGACATAGGGATCAATGAGATCCTTTTTTACTTCAACGGGAATTTTCGTATACAGAATTGCCAGCAGCATGCCGTCCAATTCCTCTTTGGCGGCGGATTCGGCAATCCGCACCGTCGACGCAAGGGAAAGCACCTTGCCGATTTCCGGCAGTCCATCGAGGTAGTCGTGTACTTTTTTGATGCGCTGGACTTTGTCCGCGGTAAACCAATATTGCGGCGACTTGGCGCGTTCCGCCGCGTACTCCCGCTCCATCTGAATATCTTCCTTGGACAACCCTTCAAGATCCTCGGGTTTCAAAATGTAGGCATCCTTGAATTTTATGACTATTTCCAGGGGCGTCGTGCCGCCAAGCTTCTCGTCGATGAGCTTGAGACCCTTATAAATTTCCGTGTCTTCGCTGAAGTAGTTGATGAAGCTGTTCTCGACCCGTAACTGGGATATTCCCACGAAACTTACGATGGTCAACAGAACCGCCATTCCCAATATCTTGCTGCCCTGGGTCTCCGTCATTCGGGCCAGATAGGCCGGTAAGAGAAACCGGTCGTTTTCAACCCTAACCTTGTCATCAGTTTTCCCCAGCACCATAAGCAACGAAGGGAACACCAGGAACGAAGCCAAAAAGGTCACCGTTAGACCGGCACTCATCATCCATCCGAAATCGATGACCGGCTTGATTTCGCTGACAACCAGGGAGCTGAATCCTATGACGGTCGTTAGCGCGGTGTACAGGCAGGGTAAAAACATCTTATGGGTGGTCGTTCTGACCAGCTCCGACTGGTCTTCATCGGGATTATCCCGATTGAGCTGCCGGTACCGCACGATCAAATGAATATTCATCGAGATGGTGATGATCAGCATAAGGGCAAGAAAATTGGAGGAAATGACGGTGACCTTCCAGCCGGCGAAACCCAGAACGCCCACCATGATTAACCCGGCATACCCGCAACTGAGCAGGGGGAGCGCGATCCAGCGAAATTCCCGAAAGATGATAGTCAGCACAATGACCAGAAAAAGGAAAACACCCCCACCGAAGACGACCAGATCGTTGCGCACGAACGTCACCATGTCGTCGGTAATCATTGGCACGCCGCCGAGGTACAAAACACCTACCTTGGCGTACTTTTTTATAATGTCTCTGATGTGTTTAACGCCCAGGTGGCGTTGCTCACTTAACGCGTCATACGCCTGATCGTATTCGGTGTTGATACGTTTCAGGGTTTGCTTTTCCTGAACGGAAAGACCGGCCTCTCGTTGTTTCGTCCGCAGATCGTTCCGAGACCGGAGCAACTTGTTGTATCGCTTCTCTTCGACCAGCCCTAACAGCAAGGCTGTCGTTTTGCCGTCCTTACTGATAAGGAGCTCGCGAAATATGGGGCTATTGAGCAGTTCTTCCTTGGCCTTCGTCCGGTCAATTCCTGGTTTTTCCAGGCTTGGTATGTCTTTGATCAATTCCGCTAGGGGAACGTTCGAGCTTTTGAAAAGAGGGGCATCGAGTAACGTGAACACGCTATCCACACTGGAGACTTTTTTGAGTTCTGCACGGAGTGTCTTCAGAGATTCTATTGTTTCGTCAGAGAAAAGCTCTTTTTCGGGCGTAAACGTCACGACGAGCAAATCGTTGCTCGGGTATCGCTCGTTGATTTGCCGGAATAATTTGAGATCCGCGTCGTCTTCCAGCAGCAAGGAATCCGCAGAAGCGTCCAGCTTGAAGTCCTTGGCGTGATAACCAAAGAAAACCAGAATAGAGAGCAGGACAGCCAGAACTAACTTGGGCTTGCCAAGCACCAAATTGTCATAGGCCTGCGCGGTACGAGACGTCATGGACTTCCCTCATTGAACGATGCCGATTAGCCAGGGGAACATTGCTAACGTCCCTCGGTATGCACTCTTTTCTTCAAAAACCGCCGTCTTCATCAACGCTAAAGAATACCGCATTCAATCTTCATCGCGAAGAATCAGCAATTGCTAGGATTAAAGGACGATTTGTTATCAAATACCCTTTTAATTCTTACCCAAACATTTATAGGGAAGGCGCAAGCCGTAAAATTTCCGCCAAAATCCCCGCCCCTCATAGCCTTCTCCCCATATTTCCCCAAATTCCAGTGCCCCTGAGAGGCGGCGATAGGCCACCAATTAGAGTTAACGGCGTTATCCTGCAGGACATCTGTTCTATTTTGGTAAACAATACCTGGCTGATCTGAACGGGCGCGAATCGCTGTATAGCGGCACCATTCGCCGCTTCTCCATCAAAAAATTCAAAAAAACTATGCCAGGAATTACCTGAAGCATTGCTGAAAATCAGGTGGGATCGTAGGGATTTTTGCCACGCCGCAAGTTCAGACGGACCGGAACGCCGTCGAGCCCGAAAGTCTCGCGCAAGCTGTTCACAAGATATCTGCTGTAGGATTCCGGCAAATCCGCCGGCCGTGTGGAAAAGACCACGAATGTCGGCGGCCTGCTCTTTACCTGGGTGACATAGCGGAGACGAAGACGCCGGCCGCGTGACAAAGGCGGTGGATGCCGCTCCAGGACGTCCTCCAACCATCGGTTCAGCGGCCCGGTAGGCACCCGCATATTCCAGATTTTGAACGCTTTTGTAACCGCCGGCA
>JAQBTY010000502.1 GCA_027624735.1 Pseudomonadota bacterium
CCGGTCGCGCAAACACTACATCTAGCGCCACCTGAGTCAACGGGATAAGCCGCCAATAATAGATGCTATTTCGACATTACATACCACATCAAGAAAATTGGCCTTCGCGGCGTCCTGACAGGCGGAACATGCGTCAGGAAATGTTTACCCGGCCGCCGCTTTCGGCGCTTTCGCCCATGGCTTCCAGCACTGCTGTTCCGTGAATCATTTCCTCGGGCGAAATGCGATAGGTCGCCGTGCCCTGGGCGGCGGCGGCGAATTCATTGAGTTCTGCGGCCAGGGACGACGGGTGGGGATAGTCGTCGGTCGGGAAGATTTTCTCCTCGATCGCACCGTCCGGGCCACAGATGCGAAGATTCTCGGTATTGGTCATTTCCACCCAGCCCTTCGATCCGACGACCCGGATGTGAAAGATCCGCGGGCTCGACGCCAGCGTCACCATGGTGCCCGTCATGCCTGCTTCGAATTGCAGCACGGCGGCGGTGGCGTCGTCGATGTCGAAACCGATGGCGCGGCGCGTGCTGATGGTATCGATCTGTGCGATGCGACCACCCATGTGGATCATGCAGTCGAGCGCGTGTATGCCAAGTGACGTCATACCGCCGGCCGGACTTTCGGCGCGGGAATCGCGCCACGCGCCTGCCGCCACGCCAAGATCCGACGACTGATTGCCATCGATGTGCAGCAGCGTGCCCAGATCGCCGGACTCGACCAGCGCCTTCATGGCCTCGGTATTCTTGAAAAAACGACGATTGTGACCAAGGGCGACGGTGACCTC
This sequence comes from Pseudomonadota bacterium, assembly GCA_027624735.1. Classification (GTDB taxonomy): domain Bacteria; phylum Pseudomonadota; class Alphaproteobacteria; order MPNO01; family UBA2964; genus JAQBTY01. Next base: position 779 of record JAQBTY010000502.1, read on the forward strand.
GGCGTCGCGGGCGGCGGCTACGGCGCGCTCGGCGCTCGCCTTTGTCAGGGTGAACGGCTTCTCGGTAAAGACATGCTTGCCGGCTTTTGCGGCCGCGACGATCTGTTCCTCATGCTGGGTATGGGGCGTTGCCAGCACGATGGCATCGATGGACTCATCGTTCAGTAATTCGGCGTAATCGTCCCGCAGGTCGATTTTGTTATCGGTACAAAATCCCTCGGCCTTCGCGCGCGTCCGTGTGACACCGGCGGTGAATTTTATCTGATCGCTTGTACCCTGAACCGAGCTGACGAGGCCCTGCCCCCAGCGGCCGATCCCGACAATTGCTGCATTGATCATGAATTTTTCTCCCGTTGGTTTTTACGTGTGTGAATGCCCCAATACGCCTTCATTATCACACCCTATTTGCCCCAAACTCCTCTGTCATCCCGGCCTTGAGACCGATTAGCAATGACATCACACAAATAAAACCGGCGCCGCCCGAAGGCGACGCCGGATTATTATCGTCGTCCAAAACAATCAGACGAAACCGAATTTATTCATACATTAGTGGTTTGAGCTTCTTGTAATCGACAGTGTATTTGTACTTGTCGTTGCCCTTCCACTTCGCATCATAAATCGTCTTGAGATAGGCTTTCGCGTATTCGCCTTTCAAATCGATATTCTTAACGCCGGCCTTCTTCAGCTTCTCCTCGTCAATGACGAGACTCTTGCCGACGATTTCGTCGCTCCTTTGCTCATACTTTTTGCTGAGCTCGGTGAGGAAATCTCTTTCGGCCTGGGTAAGACTTTTCCATTTGTCCAAATTGATGGTCGCCATGAAAGTCGCACCGTAGAAGTTCGGCGTGATCTTGTATCTCAGGAACTTCTGCCAGCCCTGTTTGGTGATGGATCCCTTTGGCCATGCCATGCCGTCGACGACACCGCGTTCCAGGCCAGTATAGACATCGCTTGGCGACATGGTGATCGCTGTGGCGTTCATCGCGGCCAGCATCGGCTTATACAGGCCAGTCGAGCGCATCTTTTTCCCGCTTAGATCAATCCCCGTCTTCTTGCTCAATTTTGGCTTGAACTTAGTGTAAACATAAAATGTCGACACATTGAACGCGGGCCAGGCGAGAATGTGGGAATTCAGCCCTTTGTTCCAGGCTTCCTCCAGCAGGTCGTAGGCACCGTTTTTGCGCATTTCTACGAGCGATTTGTTATGCACACCCGGCAGACGCGCCTCGGGAAGGGAGGCGCCGTAATAGGGTGTCGGGCAGAAAATCAGGTCGAGTACGCCGCGTTTCATCGCTGCGCCCTGTTTATTGTATGGCGTGACTTCCGGGCCGCCAAGATAACGGAGTTCGAGACCGATTTTGTTCGCCTGGGCGGGTTTCAGGAATTCGTTCAGAAAGACCACCACATGGTCGTGCGTTTTCACCTGACAGGTAGAAACCTTGATGGTCGATGATTGTGCCGGCAGTGACGCCATGGCGAAACCACAAGCCATGGAAACCGCTGCCGCGATTTTTAGTGAACGATCTTTCATTCAAATTCTCCCTCGAAAATGTTCAAAATAACCGGGTTGCGTGTTGTTATTTTTCTTGGCCCAATCAAGTATGTACGCCTGCTGAGCGGATATTGGCATGGTGCGCCGCCGCGCGCTGTCTGGCAACCCTGCGGCCGAAAATTAGTCTGCGTTACGCCTCTCCCCCGAGACGGGCGAAAGCCATGTCGTACCCGCGTCGAGTATCGCCTCAAGCGTCTCAGCGGCGCCGATCCGGGTTTGGCGAATTCGCTTGTCCGCCTAGTGTTCCGCCCGAAACGAATGATTCCCATAAGGCGGATTTGATGCGAATCTGTGGGTATGGGCAA
>JAQBTY010000503.1 GCA_027624735.1 Pseudomonadota bacterium
GAAACAGCGGCACCGCTTTTGCAATGGCTCATGTGCTGCATCGATCAATGGGGGCGGCGATGGCTGAGTTCGAGAACCGGAAATTCGATTACATTATTGTGGGCGGTGGGTCCGCCGGCTGCGTCGTCGCCAGCCGGCTGAGCGAGCGGCCGCAAAACAATGTCTTGCTGCTGGAAGCCGGCGAGGATTTCGTGCCGGGCACCGAACCCCTGGAAATCCAGGATACCTTCGCCGCGACGGCGCACAGCAATCCGCGCTTTACCTGGCGCCAGAGCGTGACGTTCGCCCCCAAGCCCTCCAACGCGCCGGATGAGCGCATCAAGGTCCGCTATGCGCAGGGCCACGTCATCGGCGGCGGATCGTCGGTCAACGGCATGATTTCCATCCGGGGGCTGCCGAGCGACTATGCCGATTGGGAAGCGCGGGGCGCCAGGGGCTGGGGCTGGGATGACGTGCTGCCCTATTTCAAGAAACAGGAAACCGACGTGGATTTCGATGGCCCGCTGCATGGCAAGGACGGGCCCATGACGGTTCGCCGGACGCCGGAGGAACGCTGGCCCGGCCTGACCAAGGGGTTCATGAAGGCGGCGGAGGAAGAGGGCTGGCGCAATCTGAAGGACAAGAACGCGGTGTTCGGGGACGGCTATTTTCCCATCGCCGTGGCCAATGCCGACGGGCGGCGCAAATCCACCGCGACGGCTTATCTGACCGCCGATGTGCGCGCCCGGCCCAATTTCAACATTCTGGGCGAGGCCCAGGTGGAACGTATTCTGTTTTCCGGAACCCGGGTCACCGGCGTGCGTGTTCACCGCCGGGGCGAGGTTTTCGATATTCAGGCCAATGAGGTGATCGTCTCCTCCGGGGCGCTGCACTCGCCGGCGCTGCTGTTGCGCTCCGGCGTTGGGCCGGCGGCGGAACTGAGGGAATGCGGTATCGATGTGGTGGCCGACAGGGCGGGTGTCGGCAAGCATCTGATGGAACATCCCGGGGTCAATTTCGGCTGCTATATGAAGCGCGATTCGCGCCTGCCGCCGGATCTGCGCCCGCCCATGTATGCCGGGCTCAGATGGTCGTCGGGGGTCGAAGGCTGCCCGGCGGGGGACATGTATATGATCCCCATGAATAAATCCTCGTGGCACGCCCTTGGCGACAGGCTCGGCATCCTGATGATCTGGGTCAATAAATCCTATTCGACCGGTGAGGTGACGCTGAACCGGTCCAACCCCATGGCCGAACCGGATGTGGATTTCAACATGTGCTCGGATGAGCGCGACATGGAACGGCTCAAGATCGGCGTGCGCCGGATGACCAAGCTAAAAGACCACGCGCCGCTGCAGGACACCTTCACCGACGTGTTTCCCATCAGCTATAGCGACCGGGCGCGGCGCTATGCGGTCTATAGCCGCTCCAACCAGTTCCAGATGTGGGTCGGCGGACAGCTCATGGACGCCTCCGCCATGATGCGCCGCTATCTGATCAAGAATTTGATCGCCGATGGGCCGACCATCGACGATCTGCACGCCGATGAATCCGTGATGACCGAATGGATACAATCCACCGTGCTGGGTCATTACCACGCGTCGTGCTCCAACCGCATGGGATCGCCGGACGATCCCGGGGCGGTGACCGACCCGTCGGGCCGGGTCTATGGGGTGGAAGGGCTGCGCGTCGCCGACGCCTCCATCATGCCCGCCGTGCCCTGCGCCAACACCAACTTTCCGACCATCATGGTCGGTGAAAAAATCGCCGGCACCATCCTGGCCGAAGGCAACGGGTGATGCTGGAACTCTACGACTTTCCCAATTCTATTTGTGCGCAGAAGGTGCGCATGACGCTGCTGGAAAAGGGCCTCGACTGTAAAAAACACGACGTTAATCTGTTCAAAAGCGCGCAGTACGATCCGGAATACCTAAAGCTCAACCCCAAGGGTTATGTGCCGACGCTGGTGCACGACGGCAAGGCCATACGGGAATCCAATCTGATCTGCGAATATTTGAACGAAATGTTTCCCGATCCGCCGCTCGCGCCTTCCGATCCGGCGGAACGGGCCCACATGCGTCTATGGGGCAAGGCGGTGGATGAAGGGCTGTTCGAAGGGGCGGCGGTGCTGAGCTTCTCCGCCATGTTCCGCGAACGCATGAAGCAGCAGACCGAAGAACAACGCCAGCAGCGCTATCGCAATGTGGGCGATCCGGCGCGCCGCGACCGCTACAAATCGACCTACGAGGAAGGCGTCGAATCGCCTTATGTCTTTCGCGGCATCGCGGCGTTCGAGATCGCTTTCAAAGGCATGGACGAAGCCCTGGCCGGCGGCGCCGACTGGCTGGTGGGCGATATGTTCAGCCTGGCCGAGATCAACCTCGCGCCCATGGTCGCGCGGCTTGAATATCTGACCCTGCTCGATCCGTTCCTGGCCGGTCGCCCGGCGGTTCGCGCCTGGTGGCGGCGCGTTCAGGACCGGCCAAGCTACCGGGATGAAATCACCAACGGCATCAGCCCCGCGGAGGTGGAGGAAATGCGCGCTTTCGGTGTGAAGATCAGGGACCGTGTGGGTGAGCGGCGCGAAGAATATCTGGAAGCGTTTGGGTAAGGGGAGGATCAATGGTTCAGCAAATACGGTGTTGGCATTCG
>JAQBTY010000504.1 GCA_027624735.1 Pseudomonadota bacterium
GCGGATCACCGTGGTGTCGACGGTCTACATGGCGCCGATCATCATCTCCTTTACGCTGGTCGGCTCCTTCGTGCCGCGCACCTATGTGTTCGACATGTATCTGGCGCTCATCTTCGGCCTGATCGGCTATATCGCCCGCAAGACGGGATACCACACCGCCGCCATCCTGATCGGTGTCATCCTTGGCCCCCTTCTGGAACAATATTTCCTCCGGGCGCTCCGGATTGCAGAGGGCGACGTCATGGTTATCTTCTCGTCGACCATCGGAAATGTTCTCTGGGTCTTGCTGCTGATCTCGCTCTTCGTGCCCATGTTCATGGACCGGCGGCGGCGGCGGCTCGCGACGGAACGGGCTGCGATCCCAACCGTTACCGATTGTTGACGCGACAGGGTGAATCGACCGGATGACGCAACTTGGACCGCAAGTCACCGATGCCGCGCCGCGCTGCGCCGCGCCGGACCCCAACCCGCGTAAACCCGCGTTATTGTTGCCCGCCGGCGCCTGTGACTGCCATGCCCATATCTGCGGCCCCGCCGACAGCTACAAGTACGATGACGGCAGAATCTATACCCCGCCGGATGCGCTGTTGCCCGACTATCTCGCCATGCTCGATACGCTGGGGGTACAGCGTGCCGTCGTCATTCAGCCCAGCGTCTATGGAACGGACAACAGCGTAACGCTGGCGGCGATAAAGGAATCCTCCATCCCCTGTCGCGGCGTCGCGGTCATCGATGAAACCATCTCGGACGATGGCATTGCAGCGCTCGATCAAGCCGGCATACGGGGCATTCGCCTCAATCTCGTCGATGTGGCCAGCCCCACGGGCGATATGCCGCTGGATATCGCGCGGCGTTTGGCCGAACGCATCGCGCCGCTTGGCTGGCATACGGAATTTCTGGTTCACGTCGATGACTACCCGGATTTCGACACCCTGTTCGCCGATTTTCCAACCGATATCGTACTTGGGCATCTGGGCTATATGCGACCGGACAAGAATATCGAAGAGCCCGGCTTCCAGGCCTTGCTGCGGCTCATGCGGAACGGGCGCTGCTGGGTCAAGCTGACGGGGCCCTATCGAATTTCATCGGGCGATCTGCCCTATCCCGGCGTGACGGATACCGCGCACGCGTTGGTCGATTGCGCGCCGGATCGCATCGTCTGGGGCAGCGACTGGCCGCACGTGATGGTCACGAAGCCAATGCCCAATGACGGCGAGCTGTGCGATCTGTTGTCCGACTGGGTACGGGATGGGGATACCCGCCGGAAAATCCTGGTGGACAATCCGGCGCGGCTTTACGGTTTTTAAAGCGAACAAGAAGGATCGGACGATGGATGGACCGACAGGCAAGCCCATAGAGCTGACACACCGGACGAAACGTCTTTTCTATCTGGATATTCCCGGCGCCGGGCAGGTCTATGTGGACGGCGACTTTGCCTATATCGGCCAATTGCCCAACAAGGAACATCTCGGCACCACCATCATCGACATCAAGGATCCAAAGAACCCGAAGATCGTTTCCACCATTACGCTGGAGGACCATGGTTCGCACAGCCATAAGGCGCGGGTGATCGGCGATATCATGATCGTCAATCACGAGCGCAATATGACCAGCGTCGGCCGTCGCGCCGAGGAATTGCCGGCGGCCCGGGCGCGGCTAAGCAAACGGCTGGGCCGCGCGCCCAACTCGGCGGATCTGGCGGCTGAACTTGGCGTCGACGCGGCGAATATCGCCGAGATCGAAAAGGCGGAAGCAGAAGGCTACGACAGGGGCGGTTTCAAAATTTATGACATCGCCGACAAAACAAAACCGCGCGAAATAGCCTACCGGAAGACCGGCGGCATCGGCGTCCACCGCTTCGACATGGATGCAAACTACGCCTACATCTCGACCGAGATGGAAGGCTATGTCGGCAACATCCTGGTGATCTACGACATAAAAAATCCCGCGAGCCCGCAGGAAGTATCGCGCTGGTGGATGCCCGGCCAGCATATCGCCGGCGGTGAAGTGCCTGACTGGCAAGGGCGCCGCAACCGGCTGCATCACGCCCTTCGGGTCGGCGACAAAATGTGGGCCGGCGTCTGGCACGGCGGCGTGCGGGTGATCGACGTCGCCGACATCACCAGGCCACGCACCATCGGCAGCTACAATTATCACCCGCCCTTCCCCGAACCGAGCCACACTTTCATGGGCCTTCCGTTTCAGATCGGCGGGCGCGACATCGCCATCGCCATCGATGAGGAGGACCAGTACTACAGCGTCGCGGACGCCGCCGCCCGGCGGGGCCGGCCGCATGCCAATCTCTGGGTGTTCGATGTTACCGACATGAGCGATCTGAAACCGCTCGCCATCTTCCAGGTCAGCGAAGCAGATTCACCGTGGAGCCAGACACAAGGCACACGATTCGGCGCCCATCAGTTCCAGGAACACATGAAGGATACGCTGGTCTACTGCACCTGGTTCAGCGGCGGCCTGCGGATCGTCGATATCGCCGACCCGTCGTCACCGCGCGAGGTTGGCTGGTACATCCCCGAACCCGCCCCGGGCCGGCGCGCACCCCAGACCAACGACGTCGATGTCGATGATAGGGGGCTGGTCTATCTGATCGACCGGTTCG
>JAQBTY010000054.1 GCA_027624735.1 Pseudomonadota bacterium
GGCAGCAAGACCAAGCTGACGGTCGACGGCAAGAAGGCGAAGCGCAAGGCCGTCAAGGTCGGCATGAATTGCGAGTTCCACTATTACGGCAACAAGACCACGGCGACGAAGATGGTCTGCGCCAACTGAATTAGCAGCCCAAAACCGTATTAGAGAGATGGAGCCCCCCAGACGAAATGTCTGGGGGTTTCTTTTTGAGCTACCCGACAGAAACCGCCGACATTGGCAAGCTGCCCGCCGGTTGATAGGCTCTCTTCGAACGGGCACTAAATATTTGTCCGAAAATAGGGAGGGAGAAATGTCTATAGTCAGAAAAGTTGCGTCCGCGGTACTCGCCATCGTCATGAGTTCCGGATTTTCCTCAGGCGCCGCCGTTGCCGATGAAATCGAAAGTTTTTACAAGGGCAAGCGCCTTAAAATCATTGTTGGATCGGGCGCGGGCGGGGGGTATGACACTTATGCGCGCCTGGTCGGGCGCCATCTCGGCAAGCATATTCCCGGCAACCCGACCTTCATTGTCCAGAACATGAACGGCGCGGCGTCTGTCATCGCCACCAATTTCATCGTCAATGTGGCGCCCAGAGACGGCACTATTATCGGCGCGATACAGCGCGAGGTAGCCCTGGTTCAGCTCACGGGCCGCAAAGGGCCAAAATATAAGGCGGAAGAAATCCAATGGCTCGGTAGCCTGGCCAAGGAAGCCGGGGTCTGCGCCGTCGCCACGCGGACCGGCATCAAATCCTTCGGCGATGCCTACAAGACGGTCTACGCCATGGGCGGCCTGGGGCAGAACGTGAGCGAATTCTGGCCGGCATTGTTCAACAATCTGATCGGCACGAAGTTTAAGCTGATACGGGGATACCCCGGCTCACCGCAGTTGCATCTCGCCATCCAGCGTGGCGAGGTCGATGGCATCTGCCAAAGCTGGGCCTCGTTCAAGGAAATCGCCGGCCCCTACCTGGCTTCGGGCCAGATCAAGCCACTGGTGCAGGTGTCGCTCTGGAAACACGCCGAAATGACGAAGCTGGGCGTGCCCTTGCTGGAGGATCTCCTGACCGTCGACAATCTGGCCAAGGGGCAGAATATCGACGACGTAAAGACCTTTTTCAAACTGACCATGGTGCCCGGCATCATGGGACGCCCCTACGCGATGGCGCCCGGCGTGCCCAAAGCCCGGGTGCAGGCCATGCGGAGCGCATTGGCAGCCATGGTCAAGGATCCGGCATTTTTAAAGGACGCCGGACGGCTTAACCGCGTGATAGAACTGGTGAGCGGTGAAGAAATACAGAAACTCGTCACCGATATTGCGAAGACGCCAAAGGACAAGCTGGCGGCGCTCGATGGCCATTTCAAGTTTCGCGGCAAGGTCGAGAAGGTTGTTCTCGCGATCATCAAGCACGCAGGTAAGGTCGTTGCGACCAAAAACGGCGGCCGGAGGATCGTCATCGACTATGGCGGCAAGAAAATGAATGCTAACGTGTCCGGCAGTAAGACCAAGGTCATGGTAGATGGCAACAAGGTCAAAAGGAAAGCCATCAAGGTCGGTATGAATTGTGAATTCCACTATTACGGCAACAAGACCACGGCCAAGCAGATCGTTTGCACGAACTAACATAGGTCGATCGACACGAAGCCCCGGGGACTACCGTCCCGGGGGCTTTTTTTGGCGCTTCGCCCAGGGGCTAAAGGCGCGTAAAAGAGTAGCGCCCTTCATCCCAAGGCCCCCTATTTGATGTCCCGCGCCTTTATCAATTCCCTGATGACCAAGAGCACGCTGCGCGCGTTGCGCCATCGGAATTTCGTGATCGTGGAGGCGGCCGGATGGCTGACCGGCGCCGGGGTCTGGTTTTATCGCATCGGTATTCAGGTGCTGGCCTGGGATCTGACCGGGTCGGGCCTGTGGCTGGGGGTGATCGCCCTGGCCGAGGCGGGGCCCGGGATCTTTATCGCGCCCATCGCCGGCGCGTTGGCCGACCGCCATGACCGGCTGGTTTTGGCCCGCATGGTCCAGCTTTTTATCATGATCGTGACCGCGCTCCTTGCCGCCCTGACGCTGGCCGGTCTGGTGGATATCTGGATGCTGGTGGCGCTGGCCGCCCTGCACGGCGTCGGCGCCGGGTTTTGGCAGCCGGTGCGCATGGCGATCGCGCCTAATCTTGTGCCGCGCGAAGACCTGACCGCCGCCATCGCCCTTCATTCGACGCTGTTCAATCTGGCCAGGTTTCTCGGGCCGGCCATTGCCGCCCCCATTCTGGTGGTCTGGGGGCCGGGTGGCGTCTTTACCGCGACGGCGGCGTCCTATCTGATCTTTCTCGTTGCCCTGTTCCGGGTCACGCTGGTCAACCCCGATGCCCGCGCGGAGGCCGGCCGCAGCATGATCACCCATCTTATGGAAGGGGTGGCCTTCGCCACTCAGCATGCGGCGATCAAGTATCTGTTCCTCAACATGATTTTCGCGTCCATCCTGCTGCGGGCCTATATGGAACTGCTTCCCGGGTTTTCCGAGACCGTGTTTGGCCACGATCCGAAAGAAGGCGTCGCCATTCTGGTATCCGCCGCAGGTCTGGGCGCGATCGTAGCTTCCATCCTGATTGGCAATGTGACGCGTATGGCCACGCTGGTGAAGGCATATTTCATCTGTGTCTTTTGCTCCCTGCTGTTTCTCACCCTGTTCGTCTCCACATCGAATTTCTGGTTCGCCGTCGGCTGCGCGGTCTTTCTCAGCACATCGCAGGTGGGTGTGAACGTTGCCGGCCAGGTTATCGTCCAGACTACTGTTAAGGGTGAACTTCGTGGCCGGGTGATGTCACTGTGGGGCCTGCTCAACCGCTCCGGTCCGGCCGTCGGTGCGGTTATCCTCGGCAGCATTTCTGGCTATGCCGGTTTTCAGTGGCCCATGCTGGCCGGTGTCTTCCTCAGCGCCGTCGTTGCCGTCTTTGTCTTTACAAAACGGCAGTCAATTCGCCAAACATTGATCGATAACGAGGCCGCGCAAGACCGATCGTAATGTTCGCTTTTAGTCGCCCGGGGACACGCCCCTTGGGCGATCCAATTGATGCGTGTTGCAGTTTGACTGTCCGGCGCCCACCGCAGACAGCAACAAATGCGCGAGGGTAGGGCGGCTTGCCATTTTCGCTTGATTTGTTATGGTTTTGACGGTGGAAGGGGATCGCAGCGGGAACCTTGTATCATGCGCCCCGGCTTTCAGCGGCCGAGGCGTTTTTTGTGGGTTGATTCCTGGGGTACCATAATGCCGATGCAACCCGACCATAAGAATGTCCTCGTTCTTGGAACCTGTCAGATGCTGTTCGGCACCGGGCGGGGGCTATTTATGGTGACGTCTCCTGCTGTCGCGCTGGGGATTGCGCCGCATCTGGCGCTCGCCACCTTGCCGTCGGGACTCATCGTGGTCGGCAACGCCCTGGCCGCCATGCCGGCCTCTCTGTTCATGCGTCGGTTTGGGCGCAAAACCGGTTTTCTCTGCGGTACAATTCTGGCGGCGATAAGCGGCGCCTGCTGCACCGCTGCCGTCCTGTTGGAAAATTTCTGGCTGCTCGCCCTGGGCGGTTTTCTGTTCGGATTGTTCGCCGGCTTTGCCCAGCTTTACCGGTTCGCGGTCGCGGACGCGGCATCGGAGCATTTCCGTGGCAAGGCCATCTCGCTGGTGCTGGCCGGCGGTGTGTTTGCCGGACTGGCGGGACCAAATCTGGCGAACTGGGGTAAAGACCTTCTCGCGAACCACCTGTTTGCCGGCGCGTTTCTGTTCATGATCGGTACCGCGCTGCTGGCGGCGATAATGCTGTTGTTTCTCAGTATTCCCAACCTGACCAAGGCGCAGCGCGATGGCCCGCAACGGCCGCTGCCAGAGATTATGAAGCAGCCGGTGTTTATCGTCGCCGCCGTCTCCGCGACGGTGGCCCAAAGCGTGATGAATTTTCTGATGACGGCAACGCCCGTCGCCATGATCGCGCAATGCGGCCATAGCTTTGGTTCTGTCGCCACCGTCATTGCCTGGCATTCGGTGGCGATGTTCGCGCCCGGTTTTTTCACTGGATCGCTGGTCAAGCGGTTTGGCGAAATCCCGATGATCACTGCGGGACTCACCCTTGAAGCTTGCTGTATCGGCATTGCCCTGTCGGGGATCGAGGTTTTCGATTTTTGGCTGGCAATGTTCCTGCTCGGGCTTGGCTGGAATTTTACCTACACCGCCGCGACCAGCCTGATGACCACCGCCTATACCCCGGCCGAACGGGCCAAGACTCAGGGGATGATGAACCAGATCATCTACACCGTGGTCGCGATCGGGGCGCTGTCCTCTGGCGCGCTTATCCATTTCCTGGGATGGAATTGGGTCAATGTTGGCGCTATGCCGCTGTTGGTCATCGCAGCCCTGGTGACGATCTGGTATGCCGCCGGTCAACGGAAGGCGGCCAGGGCCTGATCGTTGCAAAGAACCGGCCAGAATAGGCGCCAAGATCCTCTTCAGGGCGCGAACATCTGAAATTTTCTTTTCCTTCTTCCAAAATTGCCACTCTTCCGCCGTCTTTTACGTTAACTATCTAAATATTAACGACATTATGGTCGAATAGGGTGCTTTACAGGTGTAATCGGTCGGCGTAAACCAAATCGCCCACCCTCACGGATAGGCCCGAGGAATCAGCTGTGTCCGGGTAGGACCGACGGTGGAGGAAGAGTACATGACGCGTAAATTATTCGGTACAGACGGTATCCGTGGTACCGCGAACGTCGGTTCCATGACGGCCGAAGTTGCGTTGAAAGTCGGCATGGCTGCCGGTGCGCTGTTTACCCGGGGCGATCATCGCCACACCGTTGTGATCGGCAAGGATACCCGGCTGTCGGGCTATATGCTGGAGCCCGCGCTGGCCGCCGGCTTTACCGGTGTGGGCATGGATGTGATCATGGTCGGGCCGATGCCGACACCGGCCGTGGCCATGTTGACGCGGTCTCTGCGCGCCGATCTGGGCGTCATGATCTCCGCTTCCCATAATCCGTATCAGGACAATGGCATCAAGCTTTTTGGTCCAGACGGGTATAAATTGTCCGATGCCACCGAGTCCGAGATCGAAAGCATGGTGGATGCCGGTGTAGGCAATTCCCTGGTCGATGCGGGCAAAATTGGCCGCGCTAAACGGCTCGACGACGCCGAAGGGCGCTATATTGAATTTGCTAAACGGACCCTGCCGCGTGGCATGCGGCTCGATGGGCTCAAGATCGTCATCGATTGCGCTAACGGCGCGGCCTACAAGGTGGCGCCGGCGGCCTTGTGGGAACTGGGCGCCGACGTGGTGCGCATCGGGGTGCAGCCCGATGGTTTCAACATCAACAAGGGCTGTGGCAGCACCGATACGGATCTGATGTGCCGTACGGTGGTGGAACAGGGCGCCGATCTGGGCATCGCGCTTGATGGCGATGCCGACCGGGTGATGATTTCCGATGAAAACGGCAAGCTGCTGGATGGCGACCAGCTTATGGCCGTGATCGCGGATTCATGGCGCCGCTCCGGCCGGCTCCGGGGAGGCGGCATTGTCGGCACGGTAATGTCCAATCTCGGGCTCGAGCAGTTTTTACGCAAAATCGGCTTGTCGCTGATCCGTACCCAGGTGGGCGACCGCTATGTGGTGGAACATATGCGAGCCCATGATTTCAACGTGGGCGGGGAACAATCGGGCCATATTATCCTCCATGATTACAATTCCACCGGTGACGGGCTGATCGCCGCGCTGGAGGTCCTGTCCTCTATTGTGCGCGCCGAAAAACCGGCCAGTGAAGTCGGCGGAATTTTCCAGCCCTTGCCACAACTTTTGCGCAATGTCCGCTTCACTGGCGGGACGCCGCTTGATCTCGATCCGGTTAAACAGGCGGTTAAGGCCGGCGAAGCCCGGCTCGGCAATACCGGCCGGCTGCTGATCCGAAAATCCGGCACCGAGCCGGTGATCCGGGTCATGGCCGAAGGCGAGGACGAAGCCCTGATCGCCGAAGTCGTCGGCGACATCTGCGACGCCGTCGAACACGCCGCGGCGTAGGCGTTCACGCCACCTGACATCTGGGCGACACGCCCCAAAGATGCTCTAATCCCCCAAATTTAGGGGAGATTGTATCGTGGCGGGCACCATAAACGGCCGGGTTTTGATCATCGCCGGTTCGGATTCGGGCGGCGGCGCGGGCATCCAGGCGGATATCAAGGCGGTAAGCGCGCTAGGCGCCTATGCCATGACGGCGATCACGGCGCTGACCGCCCAGAATACGCTCGGCGTCCAAGGCGTCTTCCCCATTCCCATTGACTTTCTTCACCAGCAGATCGCCGTCGTCCTCGATGATCTCGGCGCCGACTGCATCAAGACCGGCATGTTGCATGATGCCGCGGTGATAGAGACCGTTGTGGCGGCGCTGGAAGCCCATGCGCCGGGCGTGCCGTTGGTGGTTGACCCGGTGATGGTGGCCAAGGGCGGGGCTTCGCTCCTGGTGGATGACGCGGTGGAAACCCTGCGCACCAGGCTGGTGCCGCGGGCCACCGTGCTGACCCCCAATGTGCCCGAGGCCGAAGCGCTGGCCGGCCGCACCGTCTCCGGCGATGGCGATATGGACGCGCTGGGCGAGGCGCTGCTGGCGCTCGGGCCACAGGCTGTACTGCTCAAGGGCGGCCATATGGACGGTCGCGTGGTGCGCGACCGGCTGGTCACGGCGGCTGGCATCCGGATATTCGAAAACCCGCGTATCGACACAAAGCATACCCATGGCACCGGCTGCACTCTGGCATCCGCCATCGCCGCTGGAATAGCCCAAGGGCTGACGTTAGAAGATGCGGTCGCCCGTGCCGAAGCCTATCTGCACGAAGCGATCCGCACCGCACCCGGATTCGGCGGCGGCCACGGGCCAGTTAATCATCTCCATACGGTTGGGGATTTTTCGTACTGACTCGGTGGTGCCGTTCAGTCAGAATTTACAAGATAGCCAGATTGCGTGCCGGCATTCCGTTGCCTATGTCGGCTAGGATGCCTAGTGCATGACGCAGTTCGTTCTGGCTTCGGGCAGCGCAGACACTGATACGGATGTAATCGCCAGCGCCCCGTTGACCTACAGCAAAAGATTGTGCTGCGGCAATGCGGACCCCCATCGCCTGGGCCGCTTCAACAAAGCCCGAACTACCCCAGCGGTCAGGCAGGCGATACCAGAGATGGGGCGACACTTGGGCCGTGGTCGGTTCAATCAACCCGTCGAGCAAGGTTGCGGCAAGGCGGTGCCGTTCTCTGTTTTCCTGGCTGATCGCCGCGAGCATCCGCGATGCGGTGCCGTCCTCGATCCAGTTGGCCGTGATCTCGGCAGTCAGAGGGGTCGCCATCCAGCTGAAAGCGCGGATGCGGTCGGCGATGGGTTCATGAAGGTCGGGCGGGGCAGCGATAAAGCCGGTACGTAAACCCGGCGCGACAGCCTTGGAAACCGACGAGACCAGACAGCAGCGATCAGGGGCGTAGCTGGTAATAGGCAGGGGAGCATCCGGTAACAGCGCGCCTGTCACGTCGTCTTCGATGATACGCAAATCGTAGCGTTGCGCGAGCGCCGCGATGTCTACCCGCCGGGCGTCGCCCATGATGGCATTGGTCGGATTTTGCAGCGTCGGTGTCAGGTAAATCAGCGAAGCGCTCTGTGTCTGGCAGGCGGTTTCGAGGGAAGACGGCAGGATCCCCTGTTCGTCCATGTCGATTCCCTTCAGCGTCAGGCCAAACATATGCGCCAGCGAGCGTACAGGGGGATAGACGAAATTTTCCACCAACACGGTATCACCCGGTCGGCTGAGGGCGGAGAAGGTCACAGCGAGAGCATGCTGGCCGCCCATGGTCATGATTACCGAGTCAGGGGTCGGCGCATAGCCGGGTTTGCGCAGCCAGGCGGCTCCGGCCGCCCGGTGACGTACCGCGCCGACCGCACTTTGATATTCCAGCAGAGCTGTTCCGTCGGTGTCCGCCAATTGAGCCAGGCTGTTGCGCAGCGCCGGCTCCCACAGCGGCGAGGCGTAAACGCTGATAGACAGATCGATCATGGAACCGGACGTATCGGGCGGTAGGACGAAACCAGGGTCGGGGGCATCTGAACGACGGACATAGGTGCCGCTGCCGACAAGGCCTTCCACGAGACCGCGCCGGTGCACTTCGCCATAAGCGCGTGTCACGGTTCCCACCGAGATACCCAGGTGATAGGCGAGTTCGCGCTGCGGCGGCAGTTTCTCACCAGGGCTCAACCGTCCAACCGCGATGTCGGTGGCGATTGCGTTCGCCAGCCGCTGCATCTTGGAGCCAATTGTCCGCGACAGGTCGGGAGACCAAATTGTCATAGAGACAAAAATAATTTTGACTCATGAAAATGTCAATTGTATCTCATAAATAGAGACAAAAAACTCTAATTATCTAATAATGAGGTCATATTGTGTCTAAATATATCGATACAATTGTGCGACGCGACCGAAAGTGCGGATGGCGCAACTGGATTCGTGATCTGTTTCTATTTGAACCAGCGGCGTCGAAGGATGCGCATGTGTCAGAAGACAAGCCATATACGCCGGCGCCTGCACCAGCCATGCTGATGGTGTCCCGTGATATTGGGCCATTGGTTGCCCGGTCGGCTGAGCGGCTCGCTGATTGGCAGGATCGCCGTATCGGCCGGCGGCACTTGATGGGGCTGGATGACCGTCAGCTCAAAGATATCGGAATAAGCCGGTGCGATGCAGAAAATGAATACCGCAAACCGTTTTGGCGTTCCTGATCGTCTAATATAAGAAAGCTCATGTAATGACCATGGCGACTATTCCCATATACCAGATTGATGCCTTTACCGCTGCTCTGTTCGCCGGCAATGCCGCAGCTGTCTGTCCTCTCGATACATGGCTCGACACGGCGACCATGCAGGCCATCGCGGCGGAGAATAATCTGGCCGAGACCGCATTTTTTGTTGAGGGAGGGAATGAGGGCGCCGACTATGCGTTGCGCTGGTTTACGCCAACCGCCGAAGTCGATCTATGTGGTCATGCGACTCTGGCGTCCGCCTTTGTCGTTTTTAACCGGATACGGCCGGATGCGCGATCGGTCCGTTTTTCAAGCCGCAGCGGAATCCTGACCGTGACCCGATCCGGCGATTTGCTGGCGCTTGATTTCCCTGCCTTGCCGGCGGTCTCTTGTGACGCTCCTGCCGCACTGATAGAGGGGCTGGGTCATGCGCCACAGGAAGTCCGGTTAGCCAGTCATTATCTGGCGGTGTTCGAAACCACAGCCGAGATCGCTGCGCTGGCGCCCGATATGAGCATCCTGGCGACGCTCCATCCACACGGCGTGATAGCAACCGCGCCGGGCGTCGTGGAAGGAGTCGATTTCGTGTCGCGGTTCTTCGCACCGTCTTTTGGAATCCCCGAGGATCCGGTGACGGGATCGGCCCATTGCACGCTGGTGCCCTATTGGGCGCAGCGGTTGGGACGCGATCATCTTAAGGCGCGTCAGATTTCCGCACGCGGGGGTGAGTTGATCTGTGACGCGCGCGGCGATCGGGTTGGAATTGCCGGGCGGGCGATGCTTTATCTCGAGGGGACGATCACTGTCTGAACGGACAACGCCCTAACGCCGTATCGGACGCGCCGGCCCGGGGACAGCATCGCGGCGCAAGAATTTGCGGCGGTCTTCTTCATTGATCATGCCGAGAATGACCTTGCGGTATCCTTCTACCGCCTCGGCGCCGGCTTCGCGGTAGGCCTGCGCGATCCGGTCGCGTTGGGTCTGCGACAGCTGCCATTCCAACTCGCTGCCTTTTGCCGTTAGCTCCAGCAGGCGCTGGCGCCGGTCGTTGTTACCAGGCCGCTGGACGATGAATTCCTCGCTGACCAGCTGGCTGAGAACCCGTGACAGGCTTTGCTTGGTAATCCGCAGAATTCCGAGTAGCTCCGAGACCGTGATGCCGGGGTTGCGGCCGACAAAATAGATGACCCGGTGGTGCGCCCCGCCCAACCGGTACTGGGCCAGGATGGCGTCGGGCTCGGCGGTAAAATCGCGGTAGGCGTAGAAGATCAGCTCGATTCCCTGGCGAAGTTCTTCGTCCCGCAGAAACAGTGGATTGACGCCGGATTTTATGTCAGTCATGTTGACATATATGCGCCCTAATGTTACTCAGGGCAAGCCGTTTTCGGAATACGGTATAGCTATATTTACCTTTGCCGGTCACGTTTCCCGGTCAGCCATAGCGACGTTTGCCAAGGGGGGCCTTGCTTCGATGCTCGATTTCCACGACCAAGACGGCCAAATCTGGTACGATGGCGCGTTGCGACCTTGGCGCGACGCAAATCTGCATGTTTTATCCCACGGTCTGCATTATGGCAGCTGCGTATTCGAAGGCGAACGGGTCTATGGCGGCCAGGTTTTCCGCCTGCGCGAACACTCCGAGCGCCTGATCAATTCCGGGCGCGTTCTAGGATTCGAAATTCCTTACTCATTGGAACAAATCGAACAGGCGACGCGCGATACCGTTGCCGCGCAAGGCTTTGACGATGCCTATGTTCGGCCGGTTGCGTGGCGTGGCAGCGAGATGATGGGCGTGTCGGCGCAGCAATCCAAAATCCATCTCGCCATCGCGGTATGGGAATGGCCGTCCTATTTCTCACCCGAAGCGCGGATGAAAGGGATCAAGCTGAAATGGTCCGAGTGGAAACGCCCGTCGCCTGAATGCGAACCGGTTCACGCCAAGGCGGCCGGGCTCTATATGATCTGCACCCTGTCCAAGCATAATGCCGAGGCGGCGGGGTTTGACGACGCGCTGATGCTCGATTGGCGCGGCCAACTGGCCGAAACCACCGGCGCCAATCTGTTCCTTGTGATTGATGGTGTCCTGCATACGCCGACGCCGGATTGCTTTCTCGACGGCATCACAAGGCGATCGGTGATGGGGCTTGCCCGTAAGCGCGGATATGAGATCGTGGAACGCGCGATCATGCCCGACGAACTGGAAAAGGCCGATGAAATTTTCGTCACCGGCACCGCCGCCGAGGTCACCCCGGTCGGCCAGATCGACACCATGAAATTTACCGTCGGTCCGGTTACCCAGGCGCTGATGGCGGATTACGAGGCGCTGGTCAGGGCGCCGACGGCTTAATCCACCCTGAATTTTGGCCCATTATCAAATTTTGTCCTGTCTGATGGGCAGAATTCAGCTTTGCGCTGCGCAAAAATTCCCTGAAATAGGCGCTGCTGCAAAGTCCCTTGTTAACCATTTCACCATACCATGAGCCCCTATTTCTGTCGGATTAGAGATCTAGAGGCTAATGGTAACAGATCGGGACATGGTAGGGGTGAAACCGCCCGATTCGGGTATTGCGCGGTTGCGGGCTCTGTCCGAGCTCGGCGCGCGCCTGATCGCGGCCAACCTTCCCGGCGACTCGCCGACGCAGACTATCGCGCAGGATCTGAAGTTGGCCATGGAGTTGCAGCGGAGCCTGCAGCCCGGTTGGGACCCCAACGATCTGCCGATCTGGGGATTTAATCTGCCGGCCCGCCAGATGTCCGGTGACTTTTTCGATTTCTATCGCACAGGCAAGGGTGATTTCGCCTTTTCGCTGGGTGACGTGTCGGGCAAGGGCATGGGGGCCGCGCTGCTGATGGCCAAGACCATCAGTTTATTCCGCTGTCTCAGCAAACGGATCGAAGACGTGGCTGAGTTGCTGACGGCGATCAATGCCGAACTTTGCGAAACCGCCACCCGCGGCCTGTTCGTGACCATGGTGGTGGGGCGCTATTCGCCTCGCGATGGCCATGTCCGTTTTGCCAATGCCGGTCATGAACCGCCGCTGATGCGCCGCAAGGATCGCACCTACAAAACCTTTCCGGCTGACGCTCCCCCGCTTGGCATCTTGTCCAACTACGACGTACGCAGCGAAGAAATCGATCTTGCCGGCGGTGAGTTTTATGTCTTCAGCGACGGGCTTACCGAATACCGTTATGCGGGCGGTGAGCAACTCGGCGTCGATGGCCTTATTCAGCTGGTGGAAATCAACGCCGCGGAACCGCCGGCAAAACGCGTCGAAGCCATCATTCAGATGCTGGACGAGGAAGCGGGCTGGGACGCTCATGACGATTTGACCGTACTGGCCATCGACGATTCCTGGGTCGGCCAGGAGGGTTCCCATGTCGCGACGCCGCCCACCCGAAAGGAAGCGTCCGGATGAGTGGCGTGACCGAAGAGCCTATCTGCGAGCTCCGGATCCCGGGGTTGGCCGACCGCATGTCGCTGGTACGAGTCACCCTGCGCAGCGCGGCGCATCATTGCGGCTTCGATGTTTCCACAACCAAGGATCTGGTCCTGGCGGTTAGTGAGGCCTGTCAGAACGTCGTGCAACATGGCTATGCCGGCCAGGACCCTGGTGACATCATATTATCCATCGCGCGGAGTGCGGATGGCGTGATTATTCGCGTGCGGGATTTCGCGGCCCCGGTCGATCCCGCAAAAATCAAGCCACGAGACCTGACCGATGTGCGGCCGGGCGGGCTAGGCATTCACTTCATCGAAAATCTTATGGATAGCGCGGTTTTTCTGCCGGGCGCCGATGGTATCGGCAATGTCCTGCAAATGACCAAAAGGATAAACGGGGTATCATGACAGAACATATCCGCGAACAGGATGGCAGGCTCATTGTCGCGCTGGACGGCGATGTGGATCTCAATCGGGCGCCGGAAATTCGCAAGTTTCTGCTGGGCGGAGTCGCGCGGGGCCTGGATGTTCTGGTCGATCTGTCCGGTGTCAGCTACATCGACAGCTCGGGGATCGCGAGCCTTGTCGAAGCCCTGCAGGAGGCGGGAAAGAAAGGCATTCGGCTGGGGCTGGTCGCGGTCAGTCAGGACGCGCGCAAGGTTTTTGAGCTGGCCCGTCTCGATAAGGTCTTCGCCATTCATTCGGATCTCGATTCCGCCCTGGCTGATGGTAAAGGAAAGCCTGGCTAATGGCGCAAGCTTCGGAGCAGGCATTCGGTCGCCGACTAATCCAGGGCGTTGAGGAGATAGGATTCGGCGGCGCCTTATTCGGTGAATCAATCTATTGGTTGCTGTTCGGTCGCGTGAGACAGCAGCCCGTCCGCCTGCAGGCCATCCTCGCCCAGGCCGTTCAAATCGGGCTTCAGGCGCTCCCCATCGCCACGCTTCTGTCGGCGACCATCGGCATTATGCTGGCCTTACAGAGCCTCTACACTCTTGGTTTGTTTGGCGCGCAATCTTTTGCCACGATCGGGATTGCGCTCTCCGTCGTGCGTGAATTCGCGCCATTGATCATCGGCATCCTTATCGCCGGCCGTACCGGCTCCGCCTTGGCGGCAAGGTTTAGCACCATGCTGATAAACCAGGAAGTCGACGCGTTGCGGGTGATCGGCATTGCGCCGGTACGCTACCTCGTCGCGCCGGCGCTCGTCGCGATGATTGTCGTGGTGCCATGTCTTACCATGTGGGCGAACATCGTCGCCCTGGCGGCCGCCGGCCTAGTGGTGACCGCGACACTCGATATTTCCATGCTGGCCTATTTCACAGATTTGATGGCGGCGCTTTCTACCAATGATTTGTGGCATGGGCTGGCCAAGAGCGCCCTGTTCGCGGCGCTTGTCGCCATCGTATCGTCTCTTAACGGTGCGTTGGCCGAGGGCGGGGCGGACGGGGTCGGGCGCATGACGACACGGGCCGTCGTGCAGTCCATCGCGGCGATCGTTCTCGCCGACATGATTTTTGCCTATGCGGCGACGTTGAGCTGACGCCATGGCAGCAACAGCACAAACCCTGACCCCATCGACCGAGCGCGCTCCCGACCCGGTGATAGATATCAAAGGGCTTCAGACTCATTACGGGTCGCGACAAATACTGCACGATATCGACCTGGCCATCGAGGCCCGTGAAATCATGGTGATCATGGGCGGCAGCGGGTCCGGCAAATCGACCCTGTTGCGACATCTGGTTGGTCTGGAAACGCCGACCGCCGGACAGATAAGTCTGCTCGGCGTTGATATCGCGCGGGCAAGCGCCATGGAGATACTGCCTGTCCGTCGAAAGATCGGCGTCGCTTTTCAAGGCGGCGCCCTGTTCAGCTCCATGACGGTGCTGGAGAATATCATGCTGCCGCTCTACGAGCATACCAAGCTGGACCGAAAGACCATGGAAATCATGGCGCGGCTGAAGCTGGAAGTCGTGGGGCTTGCGGGTTTCGACAATCTGATGCCGTCGGAACTATCGGGCGGCATGATGAAGCGCGCCGCTGTCGCCCGGGCGATCGTGATGGATCCGGATCTGCTATTTTTCGATGAACCATCCGCTGGGCTCGACCCGGTGGTCTCGAGCGCGCTGGATGATCTCATCTTGTTGCTGCGCGATGCCATGAATATGTCCATCGTGGTCGTCACCCATGAACTTGAAAGCGCCTTTAAAATCGCCGACCGGATAACGATCCTGGATCGCGGCCATCTTCTCTTCGTCGGTACGCCCGAGGCTGTGCGGCGAAGCGACAATGAACGTATTCAAAACCTTCTGAGCCGGCGGGCCGAAGAAAATGACGTCGATGCGGAAACCTATTTGAAGCGTCTGACCGGCGAAGACTGACGGCGTTTCGGGAATGAAGAAAAGACCTGACCATGCAGAATAAGAGTCTGAACTACGCGGCCCTCGGCCTGTTTGTGATTGCCATGATTGCAGCGGCGATCGGCGCGACGGTTGCGTTGAGCGGTCATACCGGCCCTCGCGAGATCTATACCGCGCTGTTCAACAATGTCGCGGACGTCAAGTTCGGCACCCAGGTCCGCTATGAAGGTTTCCCGGTCGGGCAGGTCGAGGAAATTCGGCCCGTGATCAAAGACGGGGCGATGGAATTCCATCTTGATCTCAGCGTGCAGGAGGGATGGAAAATACCGGTGGATAGCGTTGCCAGAATTGGCAGCTCGTCAATTCTGGGCGGCAAGACCGTCGAAATTCGCGGCGGAAAATCCACGTCGTCGCTCAAGCCGGGCGACAAAATCACCAGCGCGCCACCCACCGACATGTTCGCCGCCATGTCGAGCATTGCAGGAGAATTTGGCGATCTGTCGCGCAACGGCCTGCGCCCCATGGTGGAGCGCATGTCGGGGCTGGTCGCCAGCGCTGACAATCTGATCGCAAAAGACCTGTCCCAGTTCGTCCGGGCTCTGAACGATCTGGCGGGCGGCCTGCAATCCGATGTGCCGCAAATCGCCGGGGAATTGCGGCATTTCGCTAAAAGACTGAACACGACCCTGGGTTCGGTTCAGACCGTCCTGTCCAATCGAAATATGACGGGCGTGACGAATGTAGTGAAGAACGTCGAGCAAATGTCCGTCGGGTTCCTGGATATCAGCAAATCGTTGCAGGGCTCGATCAAGCAGATTAACGACATTGTCGTCAAGCTGGATCATGTGGTGGAAAGCAATGGCGGCAAGGTGAGCAGCGCCGTCAGCGACGCCCGCTATATAATGCAGTCGCTCGCCCGCAACATAGACAATTTCAACCATAATATTAGTGGAACCGCCCAGAACATGAACGAATTCAGCCGTTTGATACGGCAGAACCCGGGGCTGCTTCTGGGTGGCTCTCCGCCTGAAGAAAAACTGATCAGAGACATTCCAACCTCAGCCAGGCAGTAGGATACAAATGACCCGGGCTCTCCTTCTTCTCCTGATAACCCCGCTTCTGGCGGCATGCTTCGGATCCGCGCCGCCGGTGCCGCGCGACCATTACTACCGGTTGCTGGTGTCGAGCCCGGCGGATATATCCGTGGCAGGCCGGCTCGCCGGTGTGGTGCGGGTGGAATCGCTGCAGGCGGACGGGTTGTTGCGCGAACGCCCGTTGCTGTACAGCGAAAGCGGCGCCTCCCATGAAGTACAGCAACATAATTATCATTACTGGACAGACTCCCCGCCGCAGATGCTGCAGGATCAGCTGGTAACCTATGTTCGCGAAAGCAATATCGCCCGCTCCGTGGTGACGCCCGATATGCGGGTACGGGCGGATTATCAGATCAGCGGCAAGGTCAAACGGCTGGAACGGTTGATGGGCGGCGGACCGCCACGGGTTTTTGTCGAAGTAGAGCTTGCCCTCGTCCGGCTGTCCGACAATGCGCTGCTGTTGGTCGATAATTTCGCGGACCAGGAACCCGAGGCCGGCCGAGGCGTCGGATCGGCAATCATCGCGTTGAATACCGCCACCGGGCGTGTGTTCGGCCGTTTCCTCAACAGGGCCCAGCAGGCATTTTCCCCCATGGCGGGCGATTTGACGCGGCCGGGCGCAACGACCAATACCAGCGCTAGCGTCCCGTAGGCTTCCTTATAGTTGTCTTTGCGGAATACGAGATCTAAGGGCTTATCTTCAAAGAGAGGGCAATATGGATTCGCGGCTTCATGACTCTTACCTCGAAGGCATCAGGACAATTGAATTGGCGGACGAAGAAGGTCACAACGACATTGTGCTTTCATTCCGCAGCGTCGCCGGGGAAGCCTTTGAGGCAGTCTTGCATAGCGTGTCGGATTTTCGGTGCGATAATTTCCGGCAGGGTAATATTGTCTTTGAGATGATTGAGGTCCCGCCAAGAGAGGTATCCCGACGCGAGATTGAGCACCTTAAACAAATTGGACCCGAAGATTTTCCGGAGCACATGGAGCAAGTTCTCCTCTCAATTGAAACCGGCGAATACAAGTTCATTCGTCTGGGATCCTCATATGGAGCCGTGCTTTGCGCGCTCTGTCGGAGCATGGAAATACGGCCCGTACCGTAAATACGATAAACGCGCAAATTCGCTAGCGCCAAACTTCCCTCTCTGCCCCTCG
>JAQBTY010000505.1 GCA_027624735.1 Pseudomonadota bacterium
GAGCTCCCAGGGCCGTACGCTTACGGTGGACGTGTGGTCGTGGCAACTTCATCCACATAAGAGGGGATCCCGGCGCAACGGAAGGAGTTTGGCGTTTGAAAACGGAGCTTTCAAAATCCCAGTTGTCGGAAGGCGAAAGATTGGCCGAGCAAAATGTTTGCGAAAAAGTCATATGCGCCAAAGACACGATCATACCGTGCCTATCCGGTTAACGCAGACACCCACTACATGTAGGGTGAGGCCATTCGCCGGAATATAGCTCGGCGAAGGTCGGTGCCTGCGCCCCTCCAGCGATTCCGAGGAGCGAGCGAAATGCGTTGAAGGGGTAGAAACGGCGATTGAACCGGAACGTGAACTCGTTGAGGTAGGCTTGCAGATGCTTGGCGCTGACACCGTGATGGATGCCATTCAACCAGGTTTTCAGATTCGAGAAGACGAGGTGGATGATCGGCAGGAACTCCTCGGCCACATCGGGATCCCCGCATTCAGCAATCGCGTGGTGATCGTAGCCCCGTTTCCGCAGGCTGGCATAGCCGCTCCAGTCGTCGGTGATGACCAGCGTCCCCGGCATGACGGCACTCTCGACGAAACCGGCCAACGATTCGGCGCTGCGGTCGTCAGAGATGGATAGCCGGACGCGA
This sequence comes from Pseudomonadota bacterium, assembly GCA_027624735.1. Lineage (GTDB taxonomy): Bacteria > Pseudomonadota > Alphaproteobacteria > MPNO01 > UBA2964 > JAQBTY01. Next base: position 642 of record JAQBTY010000505.1, read on the forward strand.
CCGGCATAGCGACCATCCTTCCGCTTGTCCTGCGCGGTGCCCGACTCCCGGTGGCGAACCTCGACGGCGGCCGTCACCAGCGTCTTGTGGTGGATACCTCGCCCTTGGCCACGAGTTCGGCCTCCAATGTAGGTTTCGTCCACCTCAACATGCTCTTCGGCCCTGCCGCCAATCCTGTCCTGATCGGGACGCACCATGCCCGCACGGAGCTTGTGCAGAATGCCGAAGGCCGTCTCATAGCGGCTCAGACCAAGCTGGCGCTGAAACTGCACCGCCGACATGCCCTGCGTTCGGCTGGCAACCAGATAAGCTGCCCAGAACCATACGCTGAGCGGTGTGTGACTGCGCTCCATTACGGTGCCAACCAGGAGGCCGGTCTGGCGGCGGCAGGACCGACAGGTCAGCACACCGGGCCGCGTGGCGATGCGGAACGGCGCGCCGACGACACCACAGCGAGGGCAGGAAAACCCATCGCCCCAGCGGGCCTTTTCCAGATAGCCGGCACAGGCCGCGTCACTAGGAAAAAGCCGTTGGAAGTCCGGGAGAGATTCCGGGAACGCAAGGTCGGCGCGGTCGAGAACATCCATGGAAGCACCATATCCGCTTCACTCACACACCCTGCGGCAGGGGTAAGTGTGCGTCAAGCGGACAAAAGGCCGACACTAGATGTTGGGGGTGTCTGCGTTAAACGGATAGGCACGGGTTGATCCGATCTATAGAGGACCGAATAGCGGCCATTACATGTTGAATCAGGTGCGTCAGCCACATTGTGGGCGCACGGATGCCGTCGGCTTTATCGTTGATCGATATTCTGGCCGTCATGCCGGATCCGGCCTCGGTCTGAGCCGATTGATGCGGCGCAGGATATCAGCGAACAGGTCTCTCGGGATTGCGACCTCGGCCATCTGGAAGGTGACATAGCGCCCGTGGTGCACGATTTTGCCGCCGATCTTGAACAGCCTGTCCCTGAGCGTCGTCATCGACCAGTGCCGCACGGCGTCGGGCAGGGCCAAGGTTCGCATTGGGGTGCATTTTTTCTCGACCTTCGGTTCCGGCATTGTACAGTGAAACCATGACCGGGCCCGAAGGGGGCGCAACGAAAGAGCAACAGGAAATACAGAATGAATACTGAGCTTGAGGAGATATTGAGAGAATGGGATGTTCCGGGAAAAGCTAAAAAAAAAACAGAAACCAATTTACGAATTGTGGCATTATTAAATAGCCGGGCCGTCGGGGATACAATTTTTTATCATATTTTCTCTGCATCAACGAAGTTACTGTTCGACAATCCTCAGCTCACGATTTGTCAGAGGGACGATAGCCGAAAATATAAACGGCAACTACTTAGGTACAACCCCCACGCCGACATCAGAATTGTTCTGTCGGAGGAACATCCGGGCATTTCATCCGACACTTTTGGGGGGATCAATGACCTCTTCTCGAATGACGAACCGGTGCCGGGGTATATATTTCTTGATCCGCGCTGGAACGGGAATAATTGCCATCTTCCGGACTTACTTTTGTCACCTTCCGGTATGCCCGAAACGGCTCTGAGTAGCTTTGAGAACCCTGCGTTTCTCCGTATACCCGACGAAGATACCGGACCCTTGTCGGATGCGATGATCGAACAGGGCGTGGATCCGAATCGTTGGTTTTGTTGCATCCATTACCGCGAGCCTGGCTATGTGCATCGACCGGCGCGGTTCTTGCGGGATCTCGATCCTCGACCGTACATGGCGTTAGTAGAGGACATCGTCGAGAATTTAGGTGGCCAGGTCGTCCGTCTTGGTCACCCCAATATGACGCCGTTTCCAAAGCGCCGCGGTTTTATTGACCTGTCCGTCTTGAAAGATCGATTTGACCTTCATGCCTTCGCGGTGAGCCGTGCCCGTTTCATGGTTGGCACGCTTACGGGCATCAGTCATGCTGGGTCGGCATTCAACACACCCACGGCGATTACCAATAACTCGGATA
>JAQBTY010000506.1 GCA_027624735.1 Pseudomonadota bacterium
TTGATGCGGGCGAATTTGACGAACTCGCTGTCCAGCACCTCTATCATGGAATCGCGCAGCAATCGCACGACGCCCGCCAGCATGAATCCGAACAGCCCGAGCGTCAGGGCGGGGAGAATCAGATTGACGAAACCACCCTGGCGGCCGGCCGGCAGCCAGCCGAGCTGGATCGCGAATATGTAGATCAGGACGATACCGGCCCAGAATGTCGGAATCGATTGGCCGAACAAGGCAACGCCGCGCGCCAGCGCATCCCATATTCCGCCACGCCTTGTCGCCGCGATCACGCCGAGTGGAAAGGCGATCAGGAGCGACAGCAGCATCGACACCCCGACTAGCTGCAGAGAGTTGGGAAGCCGCTGCATGAGCAGTTCGGTGACTGGCTTTTCAGTGCGGATCGACGTACCGAGATCGGCCTGGACCAGTTTCTGAATGAAATAGAAATATTGGACATAGAGAGGGCGGTCGAGCCCGAGCTCGTGCCTCATGTCGGCCCGCATTTCCGGCGTCGCTTCGATCGGCAGCATGACGTCGATGGGGCTGCCGGTCATCCGGACCAGACCGAAGACAAGCGCGCTGATCACGAAAAGCGTGACCAACGTTTGCACTAGCCGCCCCGCGATAAAACGCTGCATCTCTTACCGTTTCACCTTTCCAATCGCGGCCGGCCCCGGTCGTTACTTCAGCACCGCCGTCGCAAAACTCGGTGTCACAAATCCACGATGCGGCGCCACGGTGATGCCGCCGACCTGGTTACCATAGGCCCATAATACGGCGGCGACATTCGCGATCGGAACAGAGCGATAATCGCTATAAATCTTTCGGAAGGCCTTTTCGGTCAGATCGGCAATTTCCTTGACGGTACCGGCCTTCTGCGTTGCCGCGTACAGATCGTCGACGTCTTCGGCGAGCTGCGTGATTTTGCGGCTTTTGGCAAACCAGATGCCCAGCGACGAGGCGCCGTTCAACCGGCCCGTGGTGGCAAAAATACTCGCCTGACCGACGAGTTTGGGTGATTGGGGCTGCTTGATGTAAAGCGGCCGGAAGGCCCCTATATCGGTCGGCACGATCTCGGTGCGGACGCCAATCGCCTCCCAATAACCGGCAACCGCCTCGCTCACCTGCTGGTGAAGGGTAAAGCCGCCGGTCGGCAACGAATAGAGCTTTATCTTAAAGCCGTTCGGATAGCCGGCGCTGGCGAGCAGCTTACGGGCCTCGGTTGGATCGAACGGATAGGGCTTCAGGCCATTCGGATAGCCGATAGAAAGCGCCGAGAGCGGGAATATGGCTGCCGACTTGCCGGCCCCCCGGAACAGTGTCTGGACCAGCTCGTCGCGGTTGATCGCCAGATTGAGCGCCTTACGCACCTCCAGCTTGCCAATGGGTCCGGCTTTTTTATAGTAGCTGCCGTAAAGGTGGACGCGCACCGAACTTGCCTGCGGATCGCGGGCAAATTTGAAACCTTTCTTGGCAAGGCTGGGCGCATCGTCTAGCGAAACCGGCGCCATATCGACCTGTCCGGTCCGCAACATGGCAACCCGCGTCGCCGATTCAGGAACCAGCAGGATCTGCAATTTGTCGAACTGCGGCTTGAAACGCCAATGGTTCTTTACTGCGGCGAATTCCACGATATTGCCGGTTTCATGCCTGACGAACTTGAACGCGCCGGTGCCTACCGGGTTGCGCCCGAACTTCTTCCAGCCCACTTTCTGGATGTAGTTCCTGGGCAGCACAATCCCTTCGGTTCCAGGCTGGTTGGATACATCGTGAGCGAAGGTTGGCCATGCCTTGTGCATGATGATTTTCGCGGTGTAGCGGTCGACCACTTCCACCGCCTTGATCTTGCCCCGGAACTGTCTTGCCCGCGAACTTTTGGCTTCTTTGCGACCAAACCCGTCTTTCAGCGTGAATTTCACATCCTCGGCGGTCATCGGCGAGACGTCGTGAAATGTCACGTCCTGCCGTAGTTTGAGCGTCCAGATTTTGGCATCGGGTGTCGATTTCCAGCTCGTCACCAGGCCCGGAGAGAGATTTCCCTTGTCATCCACGACCGTCAGCCAGTCCCACAGAGGCCCGGCGAAGCCAAGCCCGGTCGTGACCGATGTCAACGTCGGATCGAACGTTTCGGCGCCAAACGACTGGACCGCATAGCGCAAGGTCTTTGCCGAGCTTGGCGCCGCGTTGGCGAGTCCGAACACCACGATCAGTGACATGAACAGTGTCAGGAACCGTAATGGGTTTTTGATCTGCATGGTCATTTTCAGCCTCCCGTGCCGAGTAAGATTTGTTCCGGGTTATCCGTGCGATAGGAAGGCGAGACCGGCGGCAGCGCTTACGCAACCGCGACCGCTGTCTTAAACACTCCCTGACGACGCCCTTAGCATTTAATTTTATTACCGAGAGTACGGCAAAGTGCGGCGGGTTTGTCAAGTTGGGCGCCGCAGTTTTGCTGCCCCTCCCCACAGACATTAACGCAGTCGTCTGACTGAATTAGTTCGCCGCACACCCGGCATCGGGCATAGCGTGAGGGCGTCAGGCGGCATCTAGCCCGAATTATTCACGGTGCGGCGTTTAATGGTTGGTGAGCATGGATTAACCTGTTGAGATT
>JAQBTY010000507.1 GCA_027624735.1 Pseudomonadota bacterium
GAATCTCAACAGGTTAATCCATGCTCACCAACCATTAAACGCCGCACCGTGAATAATTCGGGCTAGGTCGAAGACAATCGGTTGCTTCCAGGGGAAGGGCGGAATTCCCTTGAATCCGATGAGAATTGCGGTGAACCTAAGCCGGTGGATGTCCAAGTTAGAGCGGATCCGAAGATGCGCTCTACCCAGGGCGCCAACGCGACGAAGGGAACAATGGCTATGAAGACAATCCTGGCATGTGTCAGCAGCGGCGATTCCGGTCGAAACGTACTTGAGACAGCGTGGCGCGTCGGATCGCGGTTTGATGCCCATATAGAAGTTCTTCATGTACGGGCCGACCCGCGCGGTCTGGTTCCCTATACGGGTGAAGGAATGGATGGATCCATGATCGAAGAAATCATGGAGGTGACCGAACGGGAAGGCGGCGAAAGATTGCGCGCTGCAAAACAGGCATTCGATAGTTTTTGTCATGAGAAAACCGGTCTAACCGTAACAAATTCACCCGGCGGGGCAACCGGTACAACAATTTCCTGGCGCGAAGAAAATGGCCGCGAAGATGAAATTGTCGCCATCCGTGGCCGGCTTTTCGATTTTACAGTCGTCGGGCGGCCCGTTCGTGACGCCGCCTTGCCATCTCCCATTACGTTAGAGGCAGCCTTGTTGGATACAGGCCGTCCCATATTGATCGCCCCGCCGACGATGCTGCCGGTGACAGGCTCTCATGTTGCGGTGGCGTGGGAAAGCAGCCCTGAAGCGGCGCGCGCCCTGTCGGCGGCCATCCCTATTTTGGAAAAGGCGGATAAGGTCACTCTGGTGTCGGCCGACCCCGTCGAACCGCCATCGATCCCTGCGTCCGAAGGGGTGGCCCGTTTGGCGTGGTCGGGAATTTCCGCCTCGGTTGTGACGTTCGATGTCACGCAGGAAGAAATTGGCGCCGCCTATTTGAAACATGCCAACCAGGTTTCCGCCGATATGCTGATAAAGGGTGCTTATTCGCGGAGCCGTGTGCGGCAGATGATTCTTGGGGGGCGCACGCGCCATATCATCAGCCATACAGAGATACCAGTATTTCTGAGCCATTAATGAGGGTTTTTAAAGTCGGCGCGGGGATGCTGAAGGTGGGTAGGGCGATTATTCTCGACGCACGGGCGGTTCCCCATGGCTAAGGTTCCGGAGAAATTGGACGGGGGCGAAAGGCAAAAGACAGTGGTGTTAACCGGCGGAAGCCGGGGTATAGGCCGTGCCACGGTCAAGCGATTTAGCGATGCCGGCTGGCGGGTCATCACCTGTTCCCGAGAAGATGTGCCCCCTGAAAGCAGGCGCGATCCCAACTGGTCGGACCATATCCCAACCGACCTTGCCGATCCGCGAAGCGTTGCACAATTTGCCGAGAAGGCTATCGCCCTGATCGGTGATCAAGGTCTCGATGCCTTGGTGAACAATGCCGCTCAGTCGCCGAAAACAAGTTACAAGGAGCGCCTGGGGTGTCTTAACGGCGACCTGGACGGCTGGCGGGTTGTTTTCGAGCTGAATTTTTTTGTAGCCCTGACCTTATCGCGTGCGTTCGCGGGCGCTTTGCATCGGGGGAATGGCGCTATCGTCAATATCACCTCGATCGCCGGTCACACCACCCACCCCTTCGCCGGTTCCGCCTATTCGACATCGAAGGCGGCCTTGTCGGCTTTGACGCGCGAGATGGCTGTCGAGTTTGCTGAGCTTGGCGTCAGGGTGAACGCCGTAGCGCCTGGGGAAATAGCGACTGAAATGGTGGGACCTGAATACGAATCCTTAATTCCGCGAATTCCGCTAAGCCGTATGGGGACGACAGAGGAAGTTGCCTCCGTCATTTTTCAACTATGCCAACCGGATTTTGGATACGTTACCGGCACCGAAATATTCGTGACCGGTGGGCAACACCTGCTTTAGATCAGATGTCTGCGCCAATGTTCGCAGAAAAGTCGCGGAGCCAATCGAGCCGGTTTTCGATGCTGTCGATTTCCTGATCCAGCCATCCGGTCAAATTACCCGCTTCGAGGTAATGTTGAGCGCGCAGATCCAGATAGCGGGCCAGCTCTGTTTCACAGGCTTCAATCATCATGGCCAATTGTGTCCGGCGGTCTTCGATCTCCAGAAAATTCAGGAACCTGAATTTCAGAGCGACAATTAATTTACTGACATCGCTGAAGGGTGCGCGTATCTGAGCCTGAAGAAGCCGTGTGAGTTCAATCCGGCCCGCGTCTGTCAGGATAAAGACGGCATCGCTTATGCCGGCGCCGGCGCCTTCGGTCGGTACGATCAGTCCTTCATGCCGGAGTAGTTCGATCGACGTACCCATTAAGTCCAGGGAAGGACCGGCAATTCGGCTTGAGAAATTCCGGACCTCCGCCGCGAGCGCGGCATAAGTCCTTGGCGAATTGGCAAGGATGCCCAACGCAGCAAGACGAACTGCTTCGCGTGGCAACAGGGAATTGTCTTGGTACAAATCCGGGTTTCTTTCCCAATCTCGTCGGAAAATTATTTTTTCTAGTTTATATCAACTATACCCCGACTCATTGAGAAAGCGAAATTAACGCTTGCTGGGCCCATTGAAAAGGATTCTTGTTG
>JAQBTY010000055.1 GCA_027624735.1 Pseudomonadota bacterium
CTTACCGAGGCTTCAGCCGAGGTTAGCCGAAGTGGGTGAGGGGAACTTCTTTTCGTAAAACGGAACCAGCGATGTTCAAACGTCAAATCATCCCGCTCTGGTTAGGGGAACAGGGGCTCTAGTTGAACGCACTTGCCGGCTTGGTCCGGACCATCGACAAGCTGAACGATGTGGTTGGACGCGGTGTCGCGTGGCTGACGCTTGCCATGGTGCTGGTCACCTTTTCGGTTGTGGTCCTGCGCTATGTCTTTTCGGTCGGCTTTGTGTCGATGCAGGAATCCTATGTCTGGCTGCATGGCATCGTTTTCATGCTGGGGGCGGGCTATACGCTGCGCCACGACGGCCATGTTCGGGTCGATATCTTCTATCGTCCGGCGAGCGAGCGCCATAAGGCCTGGGTCGATCTGTTTGGCGTGGTGGCGCTGTTGCTGCCCCTGATAATTGTGTCGATGATTTTTAGCTGGGAATATGTGATCAAATCCTGGGCCGGTCTGGAAGGATCGCGCGAGGCCGGCGGGTTGCCCGGTCTGTATATGCTCAAATCCATTATCTGGTGCTTCTGCGTGCTGATGGCGCTGCAGGCGCTGTCGCTGGCAGGACGCAGCATCCTCATCCTGTCGGGAAAGAGTGATGGTCCGGTGCCGGATAAGGCGGGCGAGGGCATCTAGACTCGATGGGTATGGAATATATTCCGCTGGTTATGTTCGCCGTTACCTGTGGCGTTCTTCTACTCGGGTTTCCGGTCGCGTTCACGCTTGGTGGGGTGGCGCTGCTCTTTGCGTTCGTCGGCGCGGCATTCGATCTTCTCAGTCTGAAGTTTCTCGGCGCCGTCCCGTCACGGATCGTCGGCGTGATGACCAATGAGGTGCTGGTGGCGGTGCCGCTGTTCGTCTTCATGGGGGTGATGCTGGAGCGATCGCAGATCGCCGAACAGCTTCTGCAAACCATGGGGCTTTTATTCGGCCGCATGCGCGGCGGGCTCGGCGTATCGGTTATCGCGGTCGGAACCGTGCTGGCCGCGTCCACCGGGATCGTCGGGGCGACCGTGGTGACCATGGGACTCCTGAGCTTGCCCGCCATGCTCAAGGCCGGGTACGACCCGAAGCTTGCGACCGGCACGATTTGCGCCTCGGGGACATTGGGCCAGGTCATTCCGCCGTCGATCGTTCTTGTCCTGCTCGGCGATATTTTGCAGGGCGCCAATAATCAGGCGCAGCTTGCCAAGGGAAACTTTGCCCCCGATCCGGTTTCGGTGGTGGATCTGTTCGCCGGCGCCTTCATTCCGGGGCTGGTTCTGGTGGCGCTTTATGTGAGCTGGATATTCTTCAAGGCGATGGTGTCGCCGTCGTCATGCCCGGCGCTGGTGCGCGATGAGGGGCGGCCGGATGACATGGGACGCCGGGTCCTTCAGGTTCTGTTGCCACCGGCGGTCCTTGTTTTTCTGGTCCTGGGGTCGATTCTGACGGGTATTGCAACACCGACGGAATCAGCCGCAGTTGGTGCGGTCGGCGCCATGGTGCTGGCGGCGCTGCATCGGCAATTCAACCTCGCCATCCTGCAGGATGTGATGCGCTCGACCATGTCGATCAGCTGCATGGTCTTTATTATTTTGCTGGGGGCGTCGGTCTTTTCGCTGACCTTTCGCGAGTTCGGTGGCGACGATCTGGTCGCGGGGTTGCTGAAGGATATGCCGGGCGGGGCATTCGGCGCCATGCTGGCGATCATGGCGCTTATGTTCGTCATGGGATTTTTTCTCGATTTCATCGAGATTATTTTTGTCGTGGTGCCGATCGTCGGACCGATCCTGCTGGCCATGGATATTCATCCGGTCTGGTTCGGCGTGATGATCGCCCTCAATCTCCAGACCAGCTTTTTGACGCCGCCTTTCGGGTTCGCCCTGTTCTATTTGCGCGGCGTCGCACCGCCGAGTGTGACGACAATGGATATTTATCGGGGGATAATTCCGTTCGTTCTGATCCAGCTCGTCGGTCTCTGTATCGTCGCCTACTGGCCGGGTCTAGCGACCTGGCTGCCGCGGGTTCTGTTCGGATAGTTTCCAACTAATTTCCATCCGGCCCTAGCCGGATATGTTTTCATCCCCTAGTCTTTCTCAATGCATGACCAAGGCGAAGACCGTGGCGGCTTACCTTGCTAATTGCTGGGGCATCGAAAACAGAGGAGGTACCGATGATTATGACCATGAAGTTCGCCCTGTCCGCGGCGGCTGCGGCGCTGGCCGTTTTATCGTTGGGCGCCAGCGAGGTGGCGGCACAGGGCAAACCCGACATTCGCATCGCGACCGGTCGTCCCGGCGGCGTTTATTTCACGCAGGGTGCGGTGCTGGCGGTAGAGCTGAAGAAATCCGGCCTGGTGAAATCGGCCAGCTCTGAATCTTCCAGCGGCGCGATCGAATCCGCGCGGTTGATGGAGAAGGGAACCATTCAGGTCGGCGGCATGGACGCCACTTGGGTGCTCCTGGCGAAATCCGGCGGCAAACCTTTCAAGAAGAAGATTCAGCTTGCGACAGTAACCCCCATAAGCGTCGCTCCTATGTTCTTCGTTACGCTTGCCAATTCGGGCATCAAGACGATCAACGACGTCAGGGGGAAGCGGCTGGCCGTCGGTGGCCGCGGCAGCGGCATGGAGCAACATTCGAGAAAAATTCTCGCGGCCCTGGGTATCACCTTCAAGGACATCAAGCCGGTCTATCTGTCGTTCGGTCCAGGCGGCCGCGCGGTACGCGAAGGCAAGGCCGATGTACAATTGCAGTGCTGTTGGCCCAACAAAGGGCTCACGGAACTGGCTGAACTCGCCGATGCCCGGGCGGTGTCCATTCCCCAGAAACAGCTCGATATGATCACCGATCCGGCACCGGCCTATTGGCAGATGGTGTTGCCGAAGGGCGCCTTCAAAGGACACAACAGGGACATAAACACCGTTCGGATCACCAATGGCTGGATGGTGACCCGCGATAGTGATCCGCAGATTGCTTACGCCATCGCCAAAACGGTGATCGAAAAACATATGGAAATGAGCAAGAAGTCGCGGCACTACGCCAGCATCGTCCCCCTTTTCGATCAGGCCCGAAAAGAAGGCGCCAGCGCGCTCGAGGTCGGGGCTCCCTTGCATCCCGGCGCTTTGCGGGCTTTCAAGGAAGCGGGAATTCTTAAGTAGAGTTCCCATCATGTTAGACCGGCGGCTTCATAACGCGCTCTGAACAGGGGGGCTTTGGTGTCCGAAAACAAGGACGAACAAGCCGTCGGTCTTCCTCGCCCTATTGAAGCGATCAAGACGGGGATATGTCTCGTTATGTTTGTCGTTCAGGTGTGGACCGTCCTCACCTGGCAGCTTGATGACGCAGAGATCCGGGGCTTGTTTCTCGGCTTTATTCTCCTTTTTTCCTTTGCCTTTTATCCGGCGACCAAGAAATCGAGATCCCGGTTCGCCTTTGCGGTCGATTTGGCGATGGTTGCCCTGTCGCTCTATGTCACGCTCTATGTGGTCCTCGATTTTGAGGAGGTTTTTGGTCGTGCCGGCGATATTCTATTTCAGGATTACGTTGTTGGCATTCTGGCTGTCTTACTGGTTCTGGAAGCGACCCGGCGGACAACCGGTTGGGCGCTCCCCATCCTGTCCTTTGTTTTTATTCTTTATCCGCTGGTTTACGGTCCCTATATGCCGGGTGTTTTGTATACGGCGAACTTCGGTTTTGAGCGCGTTCTGACTCTTTTGTACCTTTCCCTGGGCGGCATACTCGGCGTGGCTTTTAAGGTCACCTTGGAATTTATTTTCCTGTTCATTATTTTTGGCGCGTTTCTGAATCGTTTCGGCATCGCTGAATTGTTCATCGATTTCGCTCGTGCGGTCGCCGGCACCAGCCGGGGCGGCAGCGCCAAGGTGGCGGTCGTGGCCAGCGCCCTGATGGGCACGGTCAATGGCAGCGCCACGGCCAATGTCGCCTCGACCGGCGTGCTGACCATTCCCATGATGAAGCGTGAGGGGTTTAGCCCGACATTCGCCGGCGCTGTCGAGGCCGCGGCGTCGACAGGCGGGCAGATCATGCCGCCGATCATGGGGGCGGCGGCCTTTCTCATGGTTGAATTTGCGCGCATTTCCTATTCCGACATCATCATTCACGCCTTTCTTCCGGCGGTATTTTATTTCGCCATGGTCTGGGCCGCGGTCCATTTCGAGGCAATCCGGCTGGGGCTGGCCCGGGCCGCGCGGGAATCCCTGCCGGAAATGTGGCCAATTTTGAAACGACGGGGCGGGGGTTTTCTGCCCATCGTTTTTTTGACCGCGATGATTATGTTCAGGCAGCCGCTGATGGATTCTGTACTGTGGTCGCTGGTGCTGACCGTTGTCATTGCCTTTGTGACGCCCGATCTCCGGAAATATGTGACACTCGAGAATCTGATCGGTGCGGTTACGGATGGTGTGAAAACCGCGATTCCCCTGCTGATGGCATCGGCGTGCGCGGGCATCGTCATCGGGACCGTTATGTTGACCAGTCTCAGCATCAATATCAGCGCCATGATCGTGGAGATGTCACAGGGTATCGCCATTGTGGCGCTTGTCCTATCGGCCATCTGCTGTCTGATCATGGGGCTCGGGTTACCCACCCAGATCATCTATCTTACCCTGGCGATCCTGGTGGCGCCGGGGCTGGTGGATATGGGTATATCCGTTGCCGGCGCCCATTTGTTCATTATCTACTTTGGCATGATGTCCATGGTGACGCCGCCGGTCTGCTTCGCGGCTTTTACCGCCGCGACACTGGCCGGGGCCAACTTGATGAAAACCGGAATCGTCGCCTTTCGCATCGCGCTCGCGGGGCAATTAGTGCCGTTTTATTTCGCCCTCAATCCCGGGCTGTTGCTCATCGGATCGGTAACGGATATTGCGATTGCGATAATCCGAACGTCGGCGGGGCTGTTTGCCGCCGGTCTGGCGTTTGAGATTTTTCGGTTATGGCCGGTGGACCACGATGCGACGCTGCCACGGCTGCTTATCTATGGCCGCCGGCTGGTGTTCTTTATTTCCGGAATCGCGCTGATCTTTCCGACGGCGCTGCCGACTGTTATCGGGCTTGTTGCTTTGATTTTCGGGCTTCTCATCGTTTTTCTCATCACCCGAACACAACGTCCCGCCGTCACCGGTTCCTGACATTCGTTTTGGCCATTTCTTCGGCCTCGAAAAATTCGTTATACTACCTTCAGCTGAGGAAACTTCCTTCAATCCCGGAGGACGATTCAAAGCCCCCAGCGGTGTAAACATTATTGAGGGAGGTATTCATATGACTGCAAATTCCAGACGGCCCGTTCAGGCAGCTGTTGCAATAGTTGGAGGAATCTTGTTGGCGGCCACATCGGTACAGGCCGATGAGGTAGCCGATTTCTACAAGGGCAAAACCCTGACGATCTGGAGCGGTTTGACGCCGGGCGGTTCCTATACCGCCTATGCGATGGCGCTGAAGGATCACATGAAAAAGCATCTGCCAGGCAACCCGACGATTATCGTCGGCAGCCGCCTCGGCGGGTCCGGACGGGTTCTGGCCAACTGGATGTATAATGTCGGGCCGCGCGACGGATCCATGTTCGGACTGATCCACGAACGGATGGGGCTTGAGCCGCATGTCTATCCCAAGGGAACCAAGTTCGACGGGCGCAAGATGAGCTGGATCGGAAGTATGGCGAAGCAGAAAAGCGTCTGCTTTACCTGGCATACATCAAAGGTAAAAACATTCGATGATGCGCAGAAGATGACCGCCATCGTCGGAACCAACTCGTCGACCAGCACCGGCGCCGTCATGCCGCGCATGCTGAATTCGATGGCCGGCACCAAGTTCAAGATCATCTCGGGCTACGAGCCGCAGGAAATTTTTCTCGCCATGGAACGGGGAGAGCTTGACGGATTATGTGGCTATGGCTGGGGCAGTCTGAAGGTGGCGCGTCCCGACTTCATCCGTGACAAGAAGGTCAACATGTTGCTGCAGTTCTCCGACCGCAGCCATGCGGAATTGGAGGGCAAGGTGCCGGTAATGATGGACTACATCACCAACCCGACCGATCGGGCCATGCTCAAGCTCGTGTTCGGGACGCAGGAGATGGGCCGTCCGTTCGTCGGCCCGCCGGAAATTCCGAAGGCGCGCTTCGCGGCCCTTCGCAAGGCCTTCATGGATACTCTGAAGGATCCGGCTTTCCTGAAAGACGCGAAGAAGCGTCGGCTGGAAATCGACCCGATTTCGGGTGAGGAAGTCGAAAGGCTCGTCAATGAGCTTTATGCGACCGAAAAAAGCCTGGCGACGCGGACGGCAGGTTATCGCAAGCCGGCAAAAGTCGGCGAGTCCAAGCGCAAAATAACCTGGAAGACGGTGAGTGTATCCTTGTCCAAAAAGAAGGGCCGTTATGTCTATTTCATGGTCGATGGCACGGAGAACCGCGCCAAGCTCTCCGGTCGCGGCACCAAAGTGAAGATCGCCGGTAAGAAGGCCAAGAGCAAGATGCTCAAAGCCGGTCTGATGTGTGATGTGACCTATCCAGGCCATCACGGATTGGCCAAGGCGATTACGTGTAAATAAATTTGCGTCACGCAGGAACCAGAACCCGCCTCCAGCGATGGGGGCGGGTTCTTTCTTGGCTACAGCGTCGCCACCAATACCAGCCCGCCCATCACGGCGGTGTTGTTGCAAAAAACGTACAGTGCCCGGTTGCGTTCCGCCCAGTCGTCCTTACTGTGGTTCCAGAAATCGTGATAAAGAACATTTGCGAGCATGGTGAAGCCGATCAGCAAACAAGCGCCGATCACGGCGTAGAAATCAATTAATATCGACACGCCACCCGCCAGCATCATGCCAAATCCGATCGCAAGCGAGATTTCTGGAAGCGGGACGTTTTTTTTCGCCAGGCGCCCGGCATGATCGGCAAACCGCGGCATGGCGGTCAGGCCACGAAATATGAACAGAAACGCAATCATGGCGTGGCCGAGAATCTGAAGGGCGGTGTGATCAGCGTGAAACATTGTTTTCCTTTGCGCAGACGAAAGCCGGCGGAGGCGATCCGCCGGCTTTCCTGTGATTATGCGGTTTTGGCTGTCAGCCTTTCTTGGACGGCGATGCGTATTTGAAGGGCAGCAGGCGTGCCGGAAGGTATGTGCCTTCAGCGCGGCTCGACCAGGCAAGCGCGCCTTGACGAAACGTGAGATAGTCATCCATTACTTCGCGGCTGAGCGAGTCCTTTGATGCGATATCGTTCATGACCTCACCCGTCAACTGACCAAGACCATTCAGGACGTTGTCCGGGAACTTGAGCAAGTTCACCTTGTGTTTGCCGATAAGGGTCTGCAGCGCGGCGTTATTCCGCGCGGTGAATTCGCTCAGAACCATCTGGTTCACCGCGGCGTTTGCGGTTTGCACCACGGACTTAAGATCGCCCGGCAGTTTCTCCCAGGCTTTGAGGTTGATGAAATTGTCGAGTACCGTCGCGGGCTCGTGCCAGCCCGGGAAGTAATAATATTTGGCGCTTTTATAAAGGCCGAAGGCGAGATCGTTATAGGGCCCGACCCATTCGGTGGCGTCCAGGGCGCCGGACTGCAGGGCAGGGGCGATTTCACCGCCCGGCAGATTAACGACATTGCCGCCCGCCGCCTTGACCACTTCGCCGCCGAGGCCGGGGATGCGCATCTTGAGGCCCTTATAGTCGTCGAGGCTATTCATTTTCTTATTGAACCAGCCGCCCATCTGAACGCCGGTGTTCCCGCTCGGGAAGAATTTGGCGCCCATTTGTTTGTAGATCTTGTCGGCCAGTTTCTGGCCATTGCCCCATTGGTACCAGGCATTGACCTCCTGTGCCGTCATGCCAAACGGGACCGAGGCGAGGAATTGCGCCGCGGCAATTTTGCCTTTCCAGTAGTATGGCGCACCATGGCCCATCTCCACGGTACCGCTGCTCACCGCATCGAGCGCCTCGAAGGCCGGCACTATTTCCCCGGCGCCATATACTTTCACGGAAAGACGTCCGCCGGATCCCTTGGTGATAAGATCGCCTAGCAGATTGGCGCCTGTGCCGAGGCCGGGAAAATTCTTTGGCCAGGTTGTGACCAGACGCCACTGGAGCAAGCTCTGCGAAATGGCGGGTGCCGGAAAACTTGATGCCGCTGCTGTTGCGGCCACGGCGCCGGTCGCGCCTTTCAGGAAGCGCCGCCGTTGGATTGATTGTTCTGTCCGTGATTTCTTCTCAATGGTTTTCCTGCTCATCCCCTATCCCTCCCCAATACAGGTTTCAATACGAAACCGGCGTCCATACCCTTTGGCGGAACGTCCTACCGGCTATCTTGCATGGTTCCATGTTATCGGCGGGCCAAAGGGCGCGCAACGTCACCGGGGCGGCAAATTCAAGGGAGGTGTCAGCGCCCTTTTAGCTGTTGACTGGTTTCCAGCCGTCGGGTCCCAGTCCTTCGAGGGGATGGAATCGGGCCTTGTACGCCATCTTGGGGCTCTCTTCGATCCAATAGCCAAGATAAACATAGGGCAGTTCCAACTGCTCTGCCCGGCGGATCATCCAGAGTACCATGTATGTGCCCAAGCTGCGCTTTTCCATGCTTGGATTAAACAGGCTGTAGACCGCGGATAGCGCATCGGCCTGACGGTCGGCCAGCATGACAGCGATTAGTTCCTCGCTGTCGTCGCGGAATTCGATGATGCGGGTGTCGATCGGGCTGTCTTCGACCATGGCGCGGAAGTCGCGGAACCCCATGGTCGACATTTCACCGCCAGAATGGCGCGACCGTTGGTAGCGCGTGAACAAACGATACTGCTCCATGGTCGCATGGGCCGCCATGTCACGCACGGCCAGATCGGCGTTGCGGTTAGCGATGCGGCGAAAGGTCTTGCTCCACACCAGGTCCTTGACCGGTATGCGAACCGGCACGCATGCATTGCATCCGGGGCAGGCGGGACGATAGGCAAGCCCGTGACTGCGGCGAAACCCGGCGCGTGACAGCCGTTCGTATAGATCGGCTGCATGAGGCGTGGCCAGATCGGTCACGACCTTGCGTTCCGTTCGGCCCGGAATATAAGGGCATGGCAACGCGCGGGTGCCGAGAAAAAATCGGTGAGGCTGTATTTGTACAGGCCGGTTCATTGATTAAATTTCAAAATGACACGAGACAAGCCAATATAATCGTTTCGCTTTGTCTTTTGCGCAAGCTTTCATGCGCGCTGCCTGTCATTTTACTTTGTGCAGAGCAGCATTGATCGAAAATAGGCGCTGAAACGACATATGGGCTGGACGGGGCGCCACTGATTCAGACCCTATCGGACACGCGGTCCGGTCCAATCCTTGTTTAAATTGGTCGGTAGCGCCGGTTTCCGGGCGTCCGTGCCAGGTTTCCCGCCAGTGCTGGGGGCGCCGCTGGCGTCAGGTGCGGGCGCTTTTGCATTCTTTGGCGGCGGTTGGCGCAACAACATGATACTGATACGGCGGTTTCTTGGCGATGTAGTGTCGTCCGGCAACAGCGGATCACGTGCCGCCCGCCCCTCAACGGCGACGACACGGTCCGAATCCAGTCCGCCTTCAACAAGAACCCTGCGGCTCTCCTGGGCACGCTCTCCCGAGAGTTCCCAGTTGCTATATCCTTTCTTTTTACTCTTGAAAGGAGTCGAATCCGTATGGCCCGCAACTTTGACCTTATTGGGAAGTGTTTTGATGGCAAGCGCTATTTGGGCCACCAATTTTTGGGTGCGGGGCAGCATGGTTGTGCTGCCTGAAGCGTACATTGGCTTTCCTTCGCGGTCGATCACCTGAATGCGCAATCCTTCGGGCGTCTGGTCGATCAGTAGATGTTCTTCCAGCCCCTTAAGATCAGGGTTTTTTTCAATCGCCAGCCGGATTTCCTTTTCGGTTTCCTCGAACTGAGCGTTCTCGGTTTCAATCTGCTGTTGACGCATTTTCTGTAGCGCCGCTTCGGCTTCGGCTTCGGCCATGGCCTGCTCGGCCGACTTATCCTTATCGTTGGCGCCGCCTTCTTCTTCCGCGTCTCCGGCTGTCGCGCCGCTGGTGGGTTTCAGTTCCAGCGACACGCTGGGCACGGCGGTGCGGCTGGTGAGCGCGCCCGGTGACGAAATGGACTGACCGCCGAGCATGCCGCCCGCGCCACCTGAGCTCATAGAGAGCGACGTTGGCGAGAAATAATCGGCAATGCCCGCCTTCTGGGCTTCGGTTGTCGCATTAAGAAGCCAAAGCAATAGAAAGAATGCCATCATTGCCGTCACGAAATCGGCGTAAGCAACCTTCCACGCACCGCCATGATGGGCAGCGTGTCCACCCTTTTTGGAGCGCTTGATAATGACGACATTTTCGTTGGCCATGATGGATCAGACAGCTTTGACAGCGCGATCAGATGGGGGCTGGCATTGCACTGACCGCTTCTTCAACCTCATAGAAGGTCGGGCGAACATCCGACAGCAGGGCCTTGCGGGCGAATTCGATACAGATCGCCGGGGCATGCCCTCCCAGGTAAGCCAGCATACCGGCCTTGATGCATTGGTAGTATTTGCCCTCGGCATCGTAGGTGGCTTTGAGCGTCGTAGCGATTGGGCCAACAAATCCATAGGCGACGAACACCCCGAGGAAGGTTCCCACCAGCGCGCCGCCAATCAGCTTGCCGAGCACTTCCGGCGGCTCGGTAATCGAGCCCATGGTATGGATAACGCCGAGAACCGCGGCGACAATTCCGAGAGCCGGCAGCGCGTCGGCCATGCTTTGGACAGCACCGACGGCCTGGTTCAGCTCGTGGTGATGGGTCTCCAGTTCCTCGTCCATAAGGGCTTCGATCTCATGCGGATTTTCGGTGCCGAGACTGATCATGCGGAGGTAGTCGCAGGTGAAAGACACAATATGATGATCGCCGTTAAAGGTCGGGAATTGGTTGAACATGTCACTGTCTTCGGGATTTTCGATATGGGTTTCGAGCGCCAGCATGCCTTTGCTCTTGGCGGTTTTGAAAATCTGATAGAGCAGAGTTAGTAGCTCCAGATAATCATCTTTGGTGTATTTTGGCCCTCTAAAGGCGTGCCCGAAGCTCTTTAGCGTGCGCGCGATTACCGCCTTGGGATTACCGATTATGAACGCGCCGATCGCGGCGCCCACAATGATCACCGCCTCGAAAGGTTGCCACAGCACGGCGAGATGGCCGTTCATCGCCACGTAACCGCCGAGAACGCAGGCGAAGATGACTACTGAGCCGATCAGAATTAGCATTATTGGATTCCAAAAACATAGCGGGTTGGCGGTAAGCCATACGATGGCGGATTTGGGTTAAGAAGGCGTTAAGCTTGATTCCAACATTACTGTTTATTATCAATGGGTTGTCGAACAAACAGGGGTGGGGAGAGGCTCGGTTTCCGACCCTTGACGGATGTTTGTCTACAGGACAGGTTAGCGCGATAGTCAAAGTGAGAAAGTCAGGAGAGTGTTGCATGGCCGACAACGTCGTATCCGCGGAAAAACTTCAGGAACGCCTGGTTGCCAACCATTTCAATGCGTGGATGGGTCTCAGTATCCTAAGCCTTGATGAGGAAAGCATTGAAATAAGCATGACCTGGCGCGAGGAAATGATTTCCAACCCGAAAGCGCGTGTAACCCATGGCGGGATATTGGGGGCGCTGGTCGATGTTGCCGCCGATTTCATGATTGCCGCCAAGGCGGGCGCACCGGCGCCAACGGTGGATCTTCGCGTGGATTATCACCGCGCCGCAACGCCGGGCGATCTGCGCGCCGTCGGCCGGATCATCCGGGTTGGGGGCACGTTTTCGACCGCCGAAGCGGAAGTCTTCGATAGTGACGGCAAGCTGGTTGCCAGCGGTCGCGGACTTTATTACACCGGCGCCCTGAAACAATAGCGGGAACGAATGGCCTGAAACTTTCTCCGCCACTTTGACAACAATGCGTCCAGGGACCATCATCCAATTTTAGGAATTAGACGTAAGGCCAGTGAGTTATGAGCATTGAACCCAGGGATTTCCGCGACACGGTAGGCTGTTTTGCGACCGGTATTACGATCATAACGACCGTCGAGCCGGATGGCAGTCCGGTCGGGTTGACCGCCAATTCCTTTACGTCTTTGTCCCTCGACCCACCCATGGTCCTGTTTTGCCTCGATTACAAAGTGGCGAGTTTCGATGCGTTCCAGGCCGGCGCGCATTTTGCCGTCAATATTCTGTCGACGGGACAACAGGACCTATCGAACCGCTTTGCGAAAAGCGGTCCTGAAAAATGGGACGGGGTCGCGTTCGATACCTGGGACACGGGAAGCCCTATTTTGCCGGGCTGTGTGGCCAGCATGGAATGCAAGGTATCCACGATCAATGAGGGCGGCGATCACGTCATTATTGTTGGCGAGGTTGTTCGCATGGAGCGCGCGGGGGGGGACGTGATGCCGCTGTTATATTTCCGGGGCGGGTACGCGAGCCTGAGCGATTGACTGAATATCTTCGGATTATGCTCTAACCGGCGACGGCGTCGCTTGACAGAAGCCGCGCGTCGATACCGTTTTCCGCCAAACCCAGAATAATCGCCTCGGAATCCGCTGCGGCGCGAATTTCAATCACGAAATCTATTCCGGACCGTCCGGCGGGGACGTCGCGAAACCATCGATTGTGATGCACTTCCACAATGTTGCCGCCGAGTGTACCGATAAGTGTCGTGACCGTTGCGAGGTTTCCCGGCTTATCGGGAACTTCGACGCGTAGACGCATCAGACGGCCGGCCCCGACCAGGCCCCGCATGAGAACCGTTGCCAGAGTCCTTGAATCGATATTGCCGCCTGACACGACCACGCCGAGTTTGCGGCCTTGGAAACGGTCAGGATCGTCAAGAACGGCGGCAAGGGTCGCCGCTCCCGCGCCCTCGACGACGACCTTTTCTATCTCCGCAAACAGATGGACGGCGTGCTCTATGCGGCTTTCGGAGACCAGGACGATATCGTCAACGTGCTCCGCGATAATTTTGCGGGTTAGCTTGCCCGGCTGTTTTACCGCGATACCGTCGGCGATAGTATCTCCGCTGGCACTAATTGCTTCACCGGCGATGGACTGCCGCATGCTGGGAAACAGGGCGGCTTCCACGCCGATAATTTCGATGTCCGGATTTATTGCCTTCGCGGCGATGGCGCAGCCGGAGATCAGGCCACCTCCGCCGATCGGGACCAGAAGACAATCGAGGTCAGGGATGGCGTTAAGCATCTCCAGCGCCACGGTACCCTGACCGGCGATAATCAGGGGATCGTCATAGGGATGGATAAATGTCAGGTTTCCGGCCTTCCCAAGCTTCCTGGCATGGGCGGCGGCCTCTTCCAGACTGCTCCCCTGTAAAACGACACTGGCCCCCAACCGTTCCGTATTGGTGGCCTTGATGAAAGGGGTGTCGCGCGGCATCACGATGGTGGCCGGAATCCCGAGCCGCGTGGCATGGTAGGCGACGGCCTGAGCATGATTTCCCGCCGACATGGCGACGACACCGCGCCGCCGTTCGTCATCCGTCAACGCCATGAGCCGGTTCAGCGCGCCGCGTTCCTTGAAGTTTGCCGTGTATTGGAAGATTTCGAGTTTTAGCGCGACGCTGGCGCCGGTCATTTCCGATAGCGTGCGAGACACCGCGAAAGGTGTTTTTTCTACGGCGCCATCGATGACTCCCGCGGCGGCGCGGATGTCATCGATCGTCACGGGGGGCGAAACGTCGATCATGGTTCAGTCTCGGCGATTTGGTTTAGCCGGTCGAGTGTTATATACCGTCTGTCTTACCATATTATGATGGGTTCTCAGGTTCGAGCGTGAGCAGATCGGCACTCTGGTCTGGTGTTTTCAACAATAGCCAGCCACCATCCCGCCAGCGCTTTGCCAGATCGTCATAATGGGATGAGAACCAGTTCCCCGACTGGCCGGGGGACACGATAAACCGCGACCTGTCCTTGGCCGCCAGATCATAAACGGCACGATAACCCGCCCCGTGGACGCTGGCATAAGGAGTGCCGGAGGATATCCTGATCATTCCCCTGTTCAGCGTGTAGGGTCCGCCGTCTGCCGGAAGGTGGACGTTAAACAACCCGCCAATAACCGGTAACCGGCCAAGAACCGGATGGTCGAAGCGGGCGATGTGGGCATCTCCCCACCGCCAGCGGATAAAATCGGCGCCGAACCGGCCTGACAGCTCTGCCATCGCATCGGCGAGAGAGGAAGCGACCTGATCGTCGCAGGTTTCTTGTATCGGTGTCGATTTGTCGTCACACCAGTTCTTTTCACGGCCAAGAACGGTTTTGATGGTTTGGGTGTGAAGGCCGCCATAATGTCCATAAAGCTCTCCCATTTCATCGGCCAGTATGCGGCGGTCAAGCGCGCGGATCCAGGCAAAGAAGATCAGAGGCTGGGGAATGTCGCGCGCCATGGTGCCATCCCATCCGCGCATCAGCGCATGGACACGGCCGGCCTGCTCGGTCCGGGGGGCGGTTTGCAGCAACGTGGCCAGCAAATCGCGCGCGGCGAGCGAAACCGTATCGTTCTGTATCCGGGTCATGGTTGCGACATCGGTCGATGGGCCGGATTTGAGGAGGTGCTCCAGACGCCGGGCGCGATAGCCTGGCGTCCTCCATCGACCCAGATTAAATGTATATTCCGCGGTCTCTGTAGGGTTGTTGGCATTCGCGATCATGCCGCCCGGCGGATTGAAAACTTGCGGTAAGTGGTCGAAGGGAATCCATCCCGCCCAATCGAATTTACCAGATCCCCCCTCGACCGGCAGCCGCCCATTGCCGGCTTTGCGGAGAGGAACCCTTGCAGCGGCGATCAGACCAATATTGCCGTCCCTATCGGCATAGGTGATGTTCAGGTGCGGGGCGTGCCAGCTTTTGACGGCATCACGAAATTGTCTCCAGTTCGTGGCATGGTTCAGCCTGTAAGAAGCCAGCGCGCTGTCATCATCTTCGCGCAAGGCCGGCGTGGCCAGGGCCAGAACGTGGCCTTTTGGCGCCAGGGATTCTAAGTCTGGCGAAAGGTCCGATATCACCGGTCCGTGCCGCGTGCTGCGCACCGTAAGTTTGATATCGGACCGGTCACGCACCTGAATAATTTCTGTGCGCTCCATAAACGGGCGGGCGCCTTCGGGTGTCAGATACCAGTTCGGTCCAGTGGCTTCCAGCTTCTCCACATACACATCCTGAACGTCGGTTTCCGCTGAGGTGAAGCCCCAGGCAATATGGCTGTTCTGGCCCAGAACCATAAACGGTACGCCGGGGACAGTGGCGCCGGCGAGCGAACGGCCCGGCCAATCAACCGAGGCCAGGTACCATAGGCCCGGGGTCCGAAACCGGAGGTGGGGATCGTTTGCGAGCAGCGGCTTTTTGGTCGCCGTATGGTCGCCCGACATTACCCAGGCGTTTGACGCCGAGCCGACCGCCAGGAGGTTTTCCAGCCCATCTTCATAGGCCGCCAATGTTCGTGGCCCATCCGCGGGATAATCGGGGAACAGCAACGGCAGGACATCGGCGCCGAGTTTCCGTTTGATCCGAGCCTGCAATATTTCTTCGCGCCAGTTGCGCGACAGCAGAATTGCCATGATACGCCCCCAGACCAGGGAATCCGCGGGTTTCCATCGTTCCGGACGATAGCGCAGCATATAGAATTCAATCGGCCATGCGCCATTTCGGGAATCGAGATATGCGTTGACCCCTTTGGTGTAGGCATCCACCGCCGCTCTGGCATCCGGCGGCAGGCGCGCGACGGAGGCCTGCGCGAGCCGGTAGAGGCCGAGCGTTCGCATATAGCGATCCGACGGTACAGTGGGGGCGCCCAGAACCTCGGACAGCCGTCCGGCGCCGAGCCGGCGCAGGAAATCCATTTGCCAAAGACGGTCCTGCGCATGGACATAACCCAGTGCGACATAGGAATCGTGTTCCGTTTGCGCCTTGATGTACGGGACACCGTTCCTGTCGCGCCTGATTGCGACGGCCTTTTGGAGACCGTCGATGGAGCGCGTTCCGGCGGTCTTCGGTAGGCTGGTGAGCATCCACAGCCATCCACCGGCCACGACAAGCAGCAGCGTGAGCAACAATCCCAGAAATACTCGTTTGACCAGCCGCATTATGGTTCAGGTCCCGCCATGCCGGTTTTTATTTTCACGCGGCCGCGTTCTGGGAAGATTACCGACCAGCCAGCTTGCGTGCGGTTTCGATCGCGGCGTAGGTGAGAATACCGTCGGCTCCGGCGCGTTTGAAAGACAGTAGGGCTTCCTCCATGGCCCGTTCGCCATCAAGCCAACCCTGTTCGCCGGCGCCTTTGATCATCGCGTATTCACCGCTCACCTGATAGGCGTAACTTGGCATACCGAAGGCCTGTTTCACCCGGTACAGAATATCGAGATAGAACAGGCCTGGCTTGACCATCACCATGTCGGCGCCTTCCGCAATATCGAGCGCGACTTCGCGCAGCGCCTCATCGCTGTTGGCGGGGTCCATCTGGTAGGTTTTCTTGTCGCCGCCGGAGAGGTTCGGCGCCGACC
>JAQBTY010000508.1 GCA_027624735.1 Pseudomonadota bacterium
GCGCCACGCTTGACGGAAACTCCATATTTATGACAGCGTAGCTCTACCGGGGTGAGCAATTACCATCCATCAATTCCAACCGCTCGGGCAATTTGTGTCGGGCGAATTCCTTGGCTTCCAGAAACCCGATCAAATCATCGAACACGACCGTTTGGCCGGCCTTCGGGATGACGCAGGCGCACATGCGCTCACCCAGGATGGGGTCGGGCATGGCGACACAGGCGACGTTCTGCACGGCGGGATGCTGCAGAATCAAATTTTCGATTTCTTCGGCGCTGATCTTTTCGCCGCCGCGGTTGATCACATCCTTGATGCGGCCTTCTACCATGTAGTTCCCGGACGGGTGCTGGCGCATGAGATCGCCCGAGCAGTAAAAGCCATCGGCGGTAAAGACCCTGGCATTGTGTTCCGGCGCGCCAAAATAACCGCGCAACGTATAGGGTCCGCGGACGCATAGCTCGCCGACCTCGCCAAACGGCACTTCGTTGCCGTCCTCGCCGATCAGACGCACCTCGTCGTCTTCGCAAATCTGCCGCCCGACTGTCTCGAGCTGGACGTCTTCGGGATCGGTGGTGCGGACGAACATGATTGTCCCCTCGGACATGCCAAAATTTTCCTGCACGAAAACGCTCGGGATCAGGTCGCGGGTGCGCAGACGGATCTCCGGTTGCAGCCGCTGGCCGCCGCTCTGGATCATGCGCAGCGACGACAGATCGTAGTTGCCAATATCCGGGTCGCTGATCCATCTGATCAGCAGCGCCGGCACCACATGAATGTGGGTGACCTTGTGTTTCTGGACCAGGGCGAACACATCCGCCGGCCTTGCGCTGGCGCTGAGCACGACCCGGCCCCCCTTGATCATGAAGCCCTGCAGTCCCGGACAGGCCAGCGGCAGATTGTGGCCGATGGGCAGCACCAGCAAAAGACAGCTTTCGGGATGAACCTCTGTCACCGTCGTGGCGAGATTGGTATTGAACCAGTAATCGTTATGGGTACGCGGGATCAGTTTCGGAACGCCGGTGGTGCCGCCGGAAAGCTGAAACACCGCGGGATCGGTCGGATCAATTTGAATATCATCCAGGACCTTCTTTGACGCCTTGGGCGTGCGCGCCAGCAGATCGGAAAAAGACAAGAAGCCGTCCGGCGCCTCCCCCAGGATGATGCCGTGTTCGAGACAGGGGTTTTCGTCCCGGACCCGCGCGATCATCGGCGCGAACTCAAAATCCCGCTGGCGGTCGGGAGCGACACAGGCTTTAGCGCCGGCGATCTCGGTAAACTGGCTGATCTCGTGATAGCGGTGTGTCGCCAGCGCGCAGATGGGGATGGCGCCAAGCTTCTGCAGCGCGAAATAGAGATACACAAACTCGATCACATTGGGCAGCAACACCACCACCCGGTCGAGCGGCCGCAACCCCAGATCCCAGAGATTGAGCGCAAGCTTTTCGGCCTTGGCATCAAGCTCGGCATAGGTCACCGAAAGATCACCGTCCGATACGGCGATACGGTCGGCAAAGGGCGCAAACACGTTTTCGGCAAACTGGTCGCGCAAGGAACGGTCCAGCCAATAGCCTTTCTCGCGGTAGCGGGCCGCGAAGTCCGGCGGGAATCCGACGAAGCCCTCAAGCACCGCGCAATCCCCTATACCAACCTGCGGTCTCAGGTCGCATTGGCAAACCCTCCGTCGACGACGATAATCTCGCCGGTGACGAACCGGTTGGCCTGCACCAGGCTCAACATGGTGTCGGCGACATCGTCCGCCGTCACGCAGCGCCTGAGCGGCGTCGCCCGGGCGCGGCGCTCCATCAGCTTTTCATAATTATCACCCAGCATCCGCTCCATCCAGCCGCCTTCCATCCAGCCGGGCGCCACCGCGTTGACCCTTATGTCCGGCCCCAGCGCCAGCGCCAGGGTCTTGGTCAGCGACACCACGGCCGCCTTGCTGGTGGAATAGGCCAGCGGCTGCGGGCCGGGCCTGAGCCCGACGATGCTCGCGGTGTTGACGATACAGCCCTTGGCCTCGCGCAGCAGGGGCGCACAGGCGCGGGTTACCTGAACGATGCCGCGCACATTGACCGCTAGCACGCGATCCCACTCCTCCAAATCGATGGCATCCAGATCCTTGAACGGCGCCGAGCTGGTGATACCGGCGTTGTTGCACAGTACATCCAGCCGGCCGAACGCCGCCTGGACTTCGGCAACCATGGATTTGACCTGGGTATCGTCGGCGACATCGCAGCCGATCACCAATGTCTTCGCCCCGTGCGCCGCGCAAGCCGCGGCGGTTTCTTCCGCCGCATCGGCGCTTCGGCTGTAATTGATGGCGACATCATAGCCCGCCGCCGCCAGCGCCACCGCTTCGGCGCGACCGATACCGGTCGCGGACCCCGTCACCAATGCCGCCTGTTTGCTATCCGCCATGTTTTATTCCCGTCCCCGTTCTGGTTCTTTCAAATGGCTTTGTATCAGTAGATCGTCAGAGCACGGTGCGTTCGAGTAGCACAAGCCTTGCGCCGCTTCGCGCCGCAATCCCCCACCTCACCCCAACCCTCTCCGCCCCCAAGGGCG
>JAQBTY010000509.1 GCA_027624735.1 Pseudomonadota bacterium
TCTGGACGCCGCCGTCAAAGCCGCGGCGGGTAACCTTGCACTGGTCGAGATCGATACCAGGGTAAAAGATATTCTGGTGACCTTTACCGCCGCCTTGCGCGAACAGGGGATAAAGCCTCTGTTGACCGATCGGGGCCGCCGAGATGCGTTGTGGGCAGGGCTTGAAGCCGTTGCGGCGAATCCCAAGTTTTGGGCAGAACTGACCGATCAAAATTCGGCCAACCTCCTACAGCCGCTGGTCGCCGGGCTGCTTAAAGGTTTGAAATCAGACCCGACGAAATTATTGACGGGTCCGGCTTTGGTTGAAGCCTTTCGCCGGACTTTGACGGCGTTGGGGCGGCGTGGGGGCGACTGGGTCAAGACCCGGAACGCGGGCGCCGACATCGAAATTCTCGTGACCGCGGCCCTGAAGCGTGCCAGCGCCGAACTCGCAAAATCGATCGACGGAGAAAATCTGCCGGAATTCGTCGAGCGCGCAATGCTTGGTTTTCTTGACGCTGTCTCGGTGAGTGCCGGGCAGTCACCTGATGTGAAAAAGATTCTTGATACCGTTATCGAAGCGATAAAAGACTGACAGGGAGATGACCATGAAAATTATACCCGGCATTATTGTCGTTTGCGCGGGATTGCTGCTTGGCGGCTGTTTCCACGATCAGGTGCTACCGCAAACCTCCGCTCTGACAACGGTTCACCGAACCTACGAGACGGAATTGCGGTCATACGCTGCCATGCCGATCGACCCCCTGGCGGCCGAAGCCCAAACGGGTGTAAGTGGCGGGAAAGGCATTCAAAAAGCGCTTGCGACGCAGGCGCCGAGATCGAACGTGTTTGCCGGCACGCTCGAAAGTATTCGGGCTTTCAGAACCCGGTTCCGAGCGCAAGAAAAAGAGCTCACGCAGGCATTCGCCCATCTCAACGGGTTGGAAGGCATGATCTATCTTCAGTCGTTCGAATTCGGCAATGCGGCAGCCGTCAAAACTCGCGTAGATGAAGCCGCCAAGAACCTCACGTCAAAGACCGGGCTCGCCCCGAGGGACCGGTTGCTCGCCCTTAGTTACGCGCATCTGATCGACGGTTGGCGAGAGACCTATAGATTTCTCTGGCTCAAAAAACCAAACGTCGACCTGGCCGCCATGGAAAAGGCGGCGACCGGTATAAATGCGGTGCTGAACAAGCAGGTTTCAAAGGATAATACGGATCCGGATGTGGACAGCGCAGGTGGATATCTTGCGCTGAACGAGGGCATATTTTGGGCATGGGTCCACCAATTCAGAGCTGCTGATTGCAAAAACGACAACTTAACGAAATGTCCTGCCGAAATCGAAGATATGGTAAACAACAGAAAATATTATCGTAATGCGGCACAGTCTCTCGAGCGTTTTCTGTCCAAATCTGAGGTGGAAGCGGTGTCGGCGGCCGTAAAAACGGCAACAGCTGAGAACGCTGAGGCTGACGGTTTGATTCTGGCGGCTAAAAACGGAACGACTAGCGAGCAGGCCAAAGCACTAAAAAAGGCGGCCTGCCTTAGACAGCAAAGATTACCGAAATCTAGCGTCACCGGGCGCCTCGAGTTGATCCGTTGGCAAATCTGGTTCCAGGAGAAAATTGCGAATCTTGAGACTAGAAATGTTCAGAAGGATTTCTGCGCACCTACCAGCGGATAATTCCGGGCTCTCGCGAAAGAACACACCCCCAAAATGCACATCACAGTCGATCGCTTCAAAAGCGACAATGACACAACGGTCAGCAACTTGAGCATCGACGGACGGTTTGTCTGTTTCGGTCTTGAAGACGAATACCGGGCCGACAAGATCGCCAACGAAACTCGGATACCGGCCGGCCGATATACCGTGGGGGTCCGCACCAAGGGCGGTTTTCACGGGCGCTACACCGGGAAATTTCCCGATATGCACCAGGGGATGCTGCATGTGCTCGATGTGCCCGGTTTCGAATACATTCTTATTCACATCGGCAATACAGACGAGGACACGTCCGGGTGTCTTTTGGTCGGGCTGAACGCATCGGTCGATGACGGCGAACTTCGCGTGACCGCAAGCAAGCTCGCCTATCAGAAATTATACCCGATGATCATCGACGCCGCCCTGAACGACGACCTCACGATCGAATATATCGACAATGATCGGTAGCGCCGGGCGCAAGCGCGCCTGCGGCGGCCGACGACGGTTCCGTATTTGACCGCCCGATTTCGCGGCGGCGGCTTTTCCGATTTGGCGGGAAGGACGAAACCGAGCGAACGCCCCTAATAAAAAAGCCACTCGCCCTTCATATTCGCATACAGCCCCGCCACCTGTTCGGCGTAGCCGTTATAAAGCTGGGTCGGCACGCGCGTGCCGGTGCCGAGCAGCTTTTCCGTGGCCTGGCTCCAGCGCGGGTGGTCGACCTTGGGGTTAACGTTGGCCCAGAAGCCGTATTCGCGGGCCTGGATCTGCTCCCAGAAGCTCTTGGGGCGCTGATCGGTAAAGGTGAAACGGACGATCGACTTGATCTGCTTGAAGCCGTATTTCCACGGCACGACGAGGCGGAGCGGCGCGCCGTTCTGTTTGG
>JAQBTY010000510.1 GCA_027624735.1 Pseudomonadota bacterium
TTTTGGCATGCCAGGGGGGGCTATCACCGAACGGCCGAACGGGCCGCCGCCGGAAATGAATTCGAGCAAGGAACGGTCCTCGGCATTTTTCGCGAAATCGACCATCAGGGGAACGTCAGGCAGGTCGGAAGCCTTCTTCAGCCCAACCTGGACAATCGGGACGATTTTGCCGCTCTCTATCCATTGCATGGAGCGGGATTTCCAGCTCACCCACGAACTTATGCTGGCCTGGACCTCGCCCTTTTCCATGGCGATGGCGATCGGTCCGGTGCCTTTATAGCCCAGCACCTGTTTTAGTCGCGTACCGAGGAACTGGTTCAGGATCGAGGTGTTGATGCCGTCCATTCCCAGCTTGCCCACGAGACCGACGATGAGTTGGTTCTTGCGCAGGGCCTCAAGGGTCTTCACCGGAGATGTATGCCAGGCCATCAGCACCGGGTTCGCCGGAACCATGACGCCGATATAGGTGAACTGGCGTGTATCGTATTTGATCTTCTTGGGATCCAGCAGCTGCGCCACCGTCATGTAGTCGGACAGCATGCCGATGACGGAACCGTCGCGCGGACCGGCGTTCTGCATGTAGTTTGCCGCCTTGACGCCGCCGCCGCCGCTCATGAACTGGCAGGTCATGGTTGGGTTGCCCGGCACCTGCGCCGGCAGGTAGCGGAGCAGCAGGAAACAGTATTTCGAATAGCCACCGCCCGATCCAAACCCGACGATGACCTTAACCTGCTTGCCCTTGTAGAAATCGGCGACCGATTGCGCCGCCGCGCCGCCGCTGACTGAATATGTAGAAAGGAACAACGCTGCCACTAATGCTGCTGCGTGTCGGAAATAATTTTTCATGAAAGTGCTCTCTGTCCATCAATAAAGGCCCAGACTCTAATGGGAAGGCGCACAGTCCGCAACTGGCTCGCGGGAGGGTGCGTTTCGCCGTGGCCGGGACTATCATGCGGTGGGATTTGATGAAGGGGGCACACTATGCCGGGTGCGGTTGGCGAGAATACCATCGAGATGGTGGGGGGCGATTATCCGTTTTTCCGGCATGTCAGCGGTGTCCGGAACGGTCTCGATCTCCGCTATGTGCCGGTGGGCCCCGGTCAGGCCTTCAAGGCGGTTCTGGAAAATCTGCCGTTCCAGGTCAATGAGTTCTCGCTCGCCAACTATACGTTGATGCTCGACCGGGGTGTCGACTGGATGGTCGCGATCCCGGTGTTCCTCAACCGGGCGTTCCGGCATGGCTCGCTCTATGTCCGGCGCGACAGCGATCTCATCCACCCGTCGCAATTGCGCGGCAAGACCATCGGCGCCCGCGAATATACCCAGACCGCCGGCGTGTGGTGGCGCGGCACCATGATCGACGAATATGATCTGCATTGGAGCGATCTCAATTGGGTTTCGGAACGAAAGCAACGTTTCGCGCCGCCCGATGAGGCGCGTGTCGAGGCAATCGATGGCGATCTCGAGCAGATGGTGGTCGACGGCACGATCGATGCGTTTCTCGCCCCCAGCGTCAAGGACGAAAAAAAACCTGAAGGCGAACGCCAACTCCGGCCGATCTTCCCCGATACCGAGGCGGCGGAGCGCGACTATTTCGCCCGCACCGGGATTTATCCGCTGAACCACGCGGTGGTCATCCACCAATCGTGCCTGGCCAAATTTCCCGACGCGCCCAAAGCCTTGTTTGATGCGTACTGTGCGAGCAAAAAACAGTTCTACGCCGAGGGCGGCAATCTGAACCCGTGGGGCGACGCCATGGACCAGGACCCGATCCCCTTCGGGCTGACCGCAAAAAACCGGGAAATCGTGCAAACGCTGTTGCGATACCTGCACGAACAGAAATTTATCAGCCGGTTACCCGACATCGATCCGCTCTTCGCCGCCGGCGCGGCTGAATTTTTGGATGGCTGACCATCCTTGAGGCGAAATTGCAGGCGCAGCGGCGGAGCTTTGCTGACGGCCAGAAAAATCTCGTGGCTGGTTGTTGGCAACGGACCGGCCAGGCAATGATACGATCAATGCCCCCGTGCCGCGTCTACTTTTGCAGCGATTTTGTCTGATGTACGTTCAACAAGAGACGTTATCTCATTGAGGCGGGACAGCCGGGTTTGACCCATTTGAGAAGTCTGCGGGCGTGCTGAAAACGTCCGAGTTCAGGCCAAGTCGACATCGCTCGCTGCAAAATGGAACTGGTGCGAACTGCGAAACCCCACCCCAACCATGTGATGTTCGGGTGATCCGCCAGCCATTGGAGTATTCTCTTGTGGAGGCTCATTTCAGGCTCAAGATGTGGGCAATGACATTGTCCATTTCAGCCTCAGTCAACGTGAGGTTCGGCATATCTATGTGTGGCGTTCTCAAAAAGACCCGCAAACTCAACGCCGTCCGCGCAGGATTGTTCGCTATTTCCTGAAACGCCTTCACCGGAGACAGTTTCCGGCCTCTCTGTCCTTTTTCGACGGGATGACACTCAACACATACTTTTCTGGCAAGCTCGTGGCCCTGACTGCTGTCGCCCAGGCCAGACTGGCCGTATGCCGTTGACGAGATTGTCACT